>JAFGOZ010000221.1 GCA_016926235.1 Bacteroidales bacterium
ACGAAAATTATGTTTTTCGATGCCCTTGAAAATCGAAGATTTTCAAGGGTTTTATTAACAATTTAAACTTGTCAAAGTAGAATTAGTAACAAAACCAATATTTACGATTAAACATAAAATATAAAAAATTCTTTTCATAGTATTAGATTTTGGGGTTAATTAGTTTTTAATTGCTTGTGTCGATATAATTATTAAAATGATCTTACATAGTGAGTCTTTTTTATCCATGTTCTATAACAAAGACAATTAGAAAGCAGTTTACCCTAAAAAGAGAAATTACTTTTTTATCTTAAATGTAAAAATTAAAAGAATCATGTTAAAACCAGTATATTTTCATCTCTCTAACCACTTGGCCTAATCATCTTCGCCTTAAAATGTTGCCATTCACATATTCTATTATCTATACTTAATTACCTGTGGTTTCTTCCTATATTTTTCAAATATAATAATTAAAAGTAATTTTGTATTATTGCAGGGAATAAAAATACAGTTATATGATTAAAAAAACATCAGGGCAATCTTTTATTCTTCTTAAAATAATAATTGTTCTCTTGTTAGCCAATGTGTTAGTTGTATCAAAATTATTCGTTAATGAAATTAATACAGCCCGAGAGTTTTATGTTTTCTTTTTATCTCTGCTCCTCATAATAGGCACATTGAGGTTGAAGTTTAATGAGGGTAATAAGTTCATAATAAATTTTAACAAACCGGAAATATTTTTTCTATTATACATAATACTGATTATTATTAATTCTTTGGTAAAATGTCCCTATGTTATTGGCTCTAACTTTTTCATTAATCATTTCGTTGTATTTGCTTTATATTTCTGCATAAAATGGTTGCAAAAAAAAAACATTATAACACAGGTTTTTATTTTCATGTCGTTGTTTTATATTATGGTAATTGAATTGTTATGGACATACTTTCAATATTTTGGAATACTGCATAGCTATAATATAGACTTTAAAATATCCGGATCGTTTGAAAATCCCGGACCGTTGACCACTTATCTTTCACTATTTGTGCCACTTGGTATAATGATGTTCTATATTGACAAGAATAGAAAAGTACTTCGATTTTTATATTTGGTAGTAACCATTATTTTAATTATCCTGCTCATTTTGTCAAATCAAAGGGCATCCTGGATTGGAGGCTTTGCCGGAGTGGTAATTGTTTTACTCTTGCAATATCAAGAGGTATTTAGGTCTTGTATAAGAAAACCATTACTTTTCTACCCTGTTATTTCAGGGGTTATTGTTTTGATGATTTTTGCGGGAATATTCCTTTATCAGCACAAACTTGAATCATCGCAAGGGAGAGTATTTATTTGGAAAAACTGCATTGAGTTAATAGCTGAAAAACCCATTTTCGGGCATGGTTTTGAGAATTATCTGGTTACGATGAATAACAAACAGGCAGCTTATTTTGAAAAGCACCCGGATGATATAAAGAATGCGATGCGGGTAACCAATATAGAATTTGCTTTTAATGATCATTTACAAAGTATTGTAGAGACAGGAATAGTTGGTTATCTGTTATTTATAATATTTATTGCATTAAGTTTATTAGATGCATATAAACGTAAAAGAGATGCAATAGAAAATATACCCATTGCATCAATTATAGTGCTTCTTTTCATGGCAATCATAACCTATCCTTTGCATACACTTTCTATTCAGGTATTGTTCTTTATATTGTTAGGCATTTTGAATTCTCGCTTTAATGAAGAAAAAGAATTTAAAATATATCTCTCCTCGAAGGTATTCAAACCAGTTTTTTATAGTGTTTTTGTTTTGGCATTAATTATGTCTGTGTGGCAAACAAAAAGGATAAACGCACAAAAAAAATGGAAAGAACTCGCTATTGACATTAGAAAAACACAGAACGTTCAAAAGGTATTTAATTCATATGAGCAATTAATGCCGATACTCCAATATGATCGTTACTTCCTTTACAATTATGCTGCAGAACTCTCATTGCGTGGTTTGTATCAAAAAAGCGTTGATGTTTTTAAGACAGCGATAATAAAATTAAATGATAGTGATGCCTATCTATATATGGGTAACAGTTATGAAAATATGGGTGAAATTGAAAAAGCAGAGGGTTGTTACAGGCAATCAATACATTTAATACCACATCGTTTCTATCCCAGATTAAGGCTTGTACTGTTATTACAAAAACTTGGCAGAAATACTGAAGCCTTTGAAATGGCAGATGAGATGTTAACAATGCCAGTAAAAGTAGAATCAGAACTGGTAAATAATATTTTGCAGGAAGTAAGGGGAATTTATTTGGATATTTTGCTAATGGATCATGGTATATTAAACGAACAATTGAAGTATACCTTACAATTGTCGGGTAATAATATGCCTGAGCTATTGAAGGTTTTGGAACATTACAATCAAAATCCTGCTGATAGCCTGAAAATGAAAGCATCATTATTTTTAATAGAAAACATGCTTGGGCATTATTCTGCTGCGTCAGATTTTAGTGACCTGTATTCAAAATATCTAAAAGATATGCCGAATACAATTGCAGATAAATTTATTGCCTGGGATACACTTAAACCATACATTGATGATGCAATTGAGACCAATACTAAATATGATATAAATGTAGTAAACTCAGATTTTTTAATAAAAAATATAGACAAAGCATTTGCTTGTTGGGAAAAGGTTGACTGGAATCAGGAGTATAGTTTTAATCAATTTTGTCAATATGTATTACCCTATAGAGTATGTAATGAGCCATTGGAAAATTGGAGAGATTTTTTCCTGGATAAATACCAAGACATTTGGGATAGTATAGTCAATCAGGATCTTTCTGTTGATTTAGCTTATTCTATGGTAAATAATCGTATTGATACTTCACATATAATTGTTGGCAATTTCCCTTATCCATATGATTTTTCTCCAGCTGCATTATATGAAGGTTCTGTAGGTTCATGCAGACAAGTTAAGTTAATGACAGTGTTAATTATGCGCTCTTTAGGCATTCCTGCAGCACTGGACTATACACCTGCCTGGGCAAATAGGGCTAAGGGGCATGATTGGGTAGTTTTAATCGATCCTGATGAAAACCCAAAACAAATATTGGAAAATGAAACTGTACCCCGGGATTATAATAGAGCTCATTCATCAAGGCTCTCACGTAATAATAATCTATTTGTTCTTAATTCAGAACTTGGAGAGAATTATATGAAAAGATTATTAGATCGCACTGGATTAGATTATATCATTATTAATACTGAATTATTGTTGGAAAAAACCCCTGTTTATCCTGAGAAAAAAACAGCTAAGATTTACAGGCATATATATGAAATTGATACTGCCTCAGTTTATTATTTAAATATCCTAAAGGGGAAAGGGGTAGAGCCTTTCAACGACTTTTATATGAAGGATGTTACAGGATCATATCTTGAAAAACGCAATAATATTAAGCTTCAATTATGGCAACCTAATCAACCTCAGGATTATGCTTATTTAGGTGTATTCAATAAACAAAGTCTTATTTATCCAATTGCGAGAGCCAGAATGGGATATGACAATAAAATCAATATAAGTGATATAGGAATAGGGATTCTGTATTTTCCACTTTATATTTCGAATAATCAGATGCAAATTGCAGGTTCCCCTTTCATCCTCACAAAGGACGATGATATAAGATTTATAACTCCCGATTTTAACAATCTACAAAATATCACAATAAAAAGAAAATATCCTTTATTTGCTAATACTTTTTACCAAGCACAAGTATTGTATAAAGGGAGTATTCAAGGTGCAAATCGAGCTGATTTTTCTGATGCTGTAGACTTATTAACTATTAAAAAGGTACCCCATAATAATATCGATATCCCCATAAATAGCACTAAATCATTTAGGTATTTACGCTTTGTTTTTAATCAGAAATCCGATTTTAGCATGGCTGAGATTTCAGCATTTTCGATGAATGCAGAAGGCACTACCATAAAGCTAAAAGGTTTGCCAATTGGGGAGCCAGGGGATAAAAACAAGCCTTTACAAAATGCTTATGATAATAATTTTGATACCTACTTCTTTAAATCAGGAGTCTCAAACTATTCATGGATCGGATTAGATTTCGGGAAACAATATCAAATCCAAAAAGTGAGTATATGTCCCCGAAACGATTCAAATGGAATAATTCCAGGCAATACTTATGAATTATTCTTTTGGAATAACCAATGGATATCAGCTGGGACAAAAACTGCTGATAGCGACTATCTTGAATATAATAACATTCCATCAAATACTTTGTATTGGATTAAGTGCCTAGACGGAGGTAATGAGGAACGACCATTTACTTACGAAAAGGACATGCAAGTTTGGTGGTAGAAGAAATAAAGTCTTGACAAAATGCTCGTTTTCAAATAAAAAGAAGACTAATAAACTTAGGTTCTAAGCTCTAAAAATGCCATACTTAATAATAGTCCAAAGTATTTTAAAGGCATCCCAACTATTAAGTTTTTTTCCCTCGCCTTGATTTCTTGGAAAATATTGCACAGGCACTTCTGCAATGTTATTTTTCTTGATGCGGAGAGCCTTAATGATCAATTCGGCTTCAAAGCCAAATCGATTTTCCTTAATTTTTATTTTGTCATATAGGTTCTTGTGGAATAATTTATATCCACAAGCCATATCTGTAATTTTTACATTTATTATAATTGCTGTTAACCAGGTAAAGAATCTATTACCAAGGTATCTCCTGTAAGATGACAGAGGTCGAACTACGCCATGTAAATAACGTGAGCCATTTATAAATTCAATATTTAATTCATGCATTGCATCTAACATTCTTGGGATATCATTTGGATTTAATTCAAGATCAGAATCCTGAATAAGAAAAACATCCCCATGAGCTTCATTTATTCCAGTTTTAACTGCTGCCCCTTTTCCTTTGTTAACATAATGTTTTATTAGAGTATAATTATTTTTCGAGTTTATAAATTCATTTACCTTTTGAAAAGAATTGTCTGTAGAGCAATCATCAACTATAATTACCTCAGTACTTTCAACAAAATCTTGAAATTTTAATTCTTCAAGTTTTAATAAAACCTGAGTAATATTATTTTCCTCATTATACAGGGGTATAATAATCGATAAATTCATGTATGAAAATTTTGCCTAATATACTAAATTTATTATTAGGGGCACGGAAATACATATATTTTGGTTTATACCAATGGTTAAAGAATTTTTATATCTTTCTTAAAAACTTAAGGGCGTGGAATGTGATCAAGAAATGAATGAATTTCAAAATACCTTTATTAGTAAAATTTACATATAATCTAGATTCTTATTTCATCGACAACCTTGCCTTTTAATATGATTATTTTATCTTTTTTACTTATTTGTTTTCGATAATTCTTTTTTTTTAAGTTAATACCTTATATTTGGGGCAATTTATTACTAAAATTGGAAATATGAACAAATATTTAGTTATTAAAAATTTCAAAATCAAGTATACTACTTTATTCCTAATTGTTTTTATTGTTATGGCTTTATATTATAGTTATGGGAAGATTCTTTTTATGCGTCCGGCAGGAATCCATCAATGGAGAAATTGTATATGTGCTACTTATGCCCGGAATTATTATTATGGGGCCAATTTTTTTAAACCGGAAACAAGTTGTTATGTGGCAGATAATTTTACATCAGATGTTGTTGTTCTTGAATTTCCAATTTTTTATTATTTAGTTTCTTTACTTTATAGAATTTTTGGTTTTCAGGAATTTCTTTACAGGTTAGCAAATGTAATTGTTGGATTTTTAGGGTTACTTTCATTATTTAAATTAACTCGTAAAGTTTTAAATGATAATTTTTTTGCCTTTATAGTGCCTTTTTTCATTTTTAGTTCAACTGTTTATACTTTCTATTTAAATAACTTCATTATTGATCCAACTGCACTCTCGCTGTCTTTAATAGGGTTATATTTATTTTACCAGTATTCTACTGAAAAAAAAATAAAGCATTTCTATTTTGCAATGCTGATGTTTATGATTGGGGGATTGATGAAACCCACTTCTATGCTTGTTTTTCTAAGTATAATAGCATTATTTGGTTTTGAATTCCTTTTTAAGATAAAAATTGACAGGAACCAAAAAATATTTGACAAGCCATTAATACAAATTGTTGGTTTCTTTGTAGTTATAGCATCAATCATAAGTTGGTATTATTATTCTAAAAAATTTGGTGAAATACATGGAGTAATACAACCTGTATCTACAAGAAGTATTTGGACACTTCCAAGAGAACAGATACATCATATATGGAATGAATTTACAGCCAGGTTTAAAGTAGGATATTTTTATGGTCCTATATTCGTTTATTTTACTGGAATAGTGTTATTGTTTAATATTGTTTTTTATAAGAGATTTAATCGACTTTTAAACCTATTTACATTTTTAACATTTGCTCAAGTGTTAGCTTTTAACCTGTTGTTCTTCCAGTCTATAGGTCGTTGTGATTATTATCAAATAAATAATCTTGTGTTTATTGCAATCTTATATTTAAACTTAATCTTTTATTTGAAAAGCAACCATTCAAGGATTTTTCATAATTTATATTTTAGAATTGCAGTAGTTATTGGAATACTATTTCTTATTCATGATTGTAAATTGGGAATGAATAGAAAATATAGTGATTGGCATTATAATGCTTCAAATACAAATTTTCTCCAAAAATATGGACAGATTACACCTTATTTGAGACAGCTTGGAATACAAAGGGATGATCGGGTATACGTATCATCTGATGGCAGTATGAACATTTCATTATATTTAATGGATCAGAAGGGGAATAATGAAACAAGTATAGGCCCTATGACAAAAGGGAGTATTGATTTTCTTAAATCAAAGGGGACAAAATATCTGATTATTTCAGATCCTGCTGTTTACAAGGAGGATTTGGGACCATATATCAGTAATAAGATAGGACATTTCAGTGGTGTTGATATTTATAAGCTAGATTAAATTAAATTATCTCATCCTAATAAAATGAATGTTCAAAAGATTAACTACTTTTTTTCCTTATTGTTTGTGCTTTTAATGGTTTGTATTTATTACGCCATAACGCCGGATTCAAGTTATATTCAAAATATGTTCAGTGCAGATGTAATGTATTTACCTGCCATGTATAAAGATATCTTTTATGATGGTTATAAACTGACAGATTGGAATTTTCCAGGTGCTCCTTTCTTTTTCCCCGATATGGGCCTTTATTTTTTGTTAAATTTTATTTTCAGGAGTTTTTCAGTAACACTCTTTGTTTATGCTATTGTGCAGTTTCTGATCCTAATTTTACTATCCCATAAGTTAATCCAAACAATTGAATCTAAAACAAATTATAATCAGCTAGCGATTTCAAGTTTACTATATTGTTTTTTTATTTTTATAACGGTTCAATCGAAACAAATTAGCAGTTTTTCTTACTATTTACTTACCCCGATTTACCATACAGGAGTTTTTATTTGTAGCTTATTGGCTTTAATATTTACAATCAACTATTATTATAGGAAGAGAAGTAACCTGATCCTATATATACTTCCCATAATGATTATTGTGAGTATATTGTCTGACAGGTTATTTTTGATTGTTTTCTCTATCCCGTTTCTGTTAAGTCTTGTTATACAAAAGAGTAAATGGAAAGAAAATCGGTTTAAGGTATTATTCCTTCTGACTGTTCTGTCAACTGCAGTTGGATATGGAATGTTGTTTTTTTTGGGAAAAGTATTTACTATTTACAATCCTAAAATAGAATTGGATCTTGATATATTTAAAAGCTTGATACCACAAATTATTCAATTCTTCGAACACTATCTTAAGCCATTAAACTTAGTTTCCCTGATAGTGACACTTGGTATCATAAGCTATTTAATTACTGTTGTTATTGTGATACTAAACAGATCGTTAACTGAAAGGCATAGAATGTTCCATTTATATTTTATTTTTTTATTTCCTATTGCACTCATTACCCCATTTGTTACCAAGTTATACAATAGTATAACGTGTATAAGGTATATTATCTTTATTTTTTATTTTGCCATAATAAATCTTGTTTTATTACTCAATTATTATAAAAAGCTTATAAATGGGAAGTATTTTAAATATGGCTTATCAGTGATATTAGGATTATCCATCCTGCTTTTAACCATTATGTATAGCCCACAAAAAATAATAAATGGGATATCCGGCTTTATCCATTTTAAACCGGATTATATTGAATGTTTTGATAACGTTTCTGATGAGTTAGGTTTAAAATACGGGATTTCAGATTATTGGTATTCAAAGGTGATAATTATGTTTTCGAAAAAAGGAAAAAGAGTTTATACGGTATATAATTCATCATTAAATCCTTACACACATGTTTCCAATTCTAATTGGTACTATCAGTTAGATTACGGGAAATTCAACAGACCTGTTTACAATTTTATTATTATGGGCAAAAATTATAAAAATTCTGAGTTAAATGAAATATTTGGAGAAATTGATACTTCTATAATGTGTAATGATATGCTGATAATAAAAACTCCGGAGTTTTACTTTAGTGATGATAAAAAGATAATTCTAAAGGAATAATTCTGTCTGTTGAACTAATTTTTAACTTGTGTTATATTATCTCAATTCTTTATTATATTCCATATCAAACCACATGGCAAAAAGAGTGAATTGGATAGACATTATGGCACAAAACATCCATGCCAGGAAATTTACTTTGGGTATGTAATCTACAGCTATCCACATGTAAATAAACCTGACAAATAAAGGTAAACTTACCAAAAATAAGAGAAAGCCTGAAAAGTAAAAGAAAACCAAGGGATGAAAATCCCTGATAATATATTTTTCTTTCATCCTGTAGAAGAAGCGTTTGAATAATAACCAACCTATGGTGAAGACCACCTTTCGTATTTTCATTTTGGATTTTTCACCTACATTATATACTGGTTTGGTGTATATGTCTCTTACTTTAAAATTATAAATATTAAGCTTTACCAGCAAATCATTGGGTTGTCCGTATCGCTTATACATTTTATCCCAATTTATGGTTTTAAGAGCTTTTTTATTAATAGCGGTGTAACCTGATTGGGAATCTGCTATATGCCAGTATCCGGAAGCAATTTTTGTAAAAAGGCTTAAAATGGAGTTGCCAAAATACCTGACTTTTGGTATTTCCTGAAATGCCTCTCCCGAAAGCAACCTGTTTGTTTTTGTATAATCTACTTCATCATTTGCAACAGGTGCAATAACATTAGGAAGTTCGTTTGGATCCATCTGGCCGTCACCAGCCATCACAACAGCAATATCCATATCATTATCGCGTGCCCATTTGTATCCTGAAGCAATTGCTCCGCCTACACCCTGGTTTTTTCCATGAACTATTAGTTGAATTTTATTATTATTTTGTTGAAGGGACTTTACAACCTCAACTGTTTTGTCTTTGCTAACATCATCAATGATAACCATCTTATCCACAAAATCAGGCATAGTATTTACTACTTTGGCTATTTGAGATTCTTCATTATAGCAGGGAATTACTATACAAACAGATTTGTTATTAAACATGGATACAAATTATTATTTTACATCTTCACTTTTGAGAGTGTTTATATGCAGCAAATATACATAAGTTTTAATTCTTGTGTTATGTACATTTATATTTGTGTAACAAATATAGCTATTATAATCATTTAAACTAAATCGGGAAGATTAACGTACTTGGCTGTTAACTATTCCTTTACTCCGCAAATAATGGTCCATGGAAGAGGAGTAGATTTTTTTATAATTTTAAGCTTTTGTGAAATCATTTTAGCTATTTTTCGCGAAGACCAATGATTTATATGGCCTGGTGTGTTTCCTAATTTACTCCAATATTTTAATCTTACCATATTCATTATTCTCCAAACAGGTTCCCGGGGGACTGAAATTAAAACATACTTAGAGGACACTCTGATTAGCTCATTGATTGCTTTTCCCGGATATTCCAAATGTTCGAGTACCTCTGTGCATATCACTAATTCGAAAGTTCTATCAGGGTAAGCAATATTATATATATCACCAGTATTGAATTCGCAACCTGGAACATTTTTTTTTGCTGCAATAATATTTTTCTCGTCAATATCAAGGCCCACACATTTCTTTTCTTTAATCAAATCTCCAAGATGTGAGAAAATAATGCCTTCACCACATCCCATGTCTAATATTGAAGAAGCCTGAAGCGGGAATATAATCTTTTCAATTCCTTTATTAAAGTTTGAAACCAGGTAACGTGAAATGGGATTTTTTGAAATGTATTTTTCGTTAATATTTATCTCAATATTTTTCATTTTTAATTCCTTTCTTTAAAACTAATGCGACAATAAAAATTAAAAATTCACCAATCAGGAACCATAATCTTGAAAGTAATGCTATAGAAGTGGCAACGGGTAATGATGTCCCGTATTTGGTTAATCCAAGAACTATTAAACCTTCCCTAACTCCTATACCTCCTGGTACGATTAATGCTAGTAAACCAATTACCGCACCAAACGGAAAAAGAAACATGCTTTTGAGAGAAGGATTAATTATAATGGCATGGTTAAGAAAGTAAAATCCAATCATCCACATAATCCAATAACCAAAGCATGCTATAAACACAGGTGAAAAATCTTTGGCTTTTATAAAAGGTATATCGATTTCCTTCTTCACAATTTTATGTATGAGTTGGATTACCAAATCATGGATTTTTTTTATAAACAGGAACGAGCTTAGTAATATCAAAAATATTATATAACAAACAATATACTGGTTTTCTACAAGAGTGACGATAGGCCAAATACTAAGTACTAATGATGTCCATATTGAAATGAATTGTTCCTTCAATGAAACAAGTGTCAGGTTGCGAAGTGGGAAGTTATAATATGTATTTATTATGCCAGCTCTTCCTAAGATAGTCCATAATTTCCCTGGAATATATTTGGCAAATACTGATAATCCCTGTGATATTGAGGCAGATTTTATAGACACCATAATATTATGCTTACTCATTGAATAATACCAGCTTATTATACTGCCAAAAAACCCGAGAAAAAGAAAAAGTATTGCAAGAAGGATGTATTTGTAGTTGAATGTAAGATTCTCAATTGCTATATAATCTAATTTATAAAGGTATATTACTAAAAAGAGTATCGATATATAAATAAGGAATTTTAAATATTTTTTCATAAAACTCTCAAGTTTAAGATCCAATGAGAATCATACTCTTTTAGAATGAATACGGGCGCAAATATAATAATATTATACAGGTATTCACTATTTCACAAAAACTAAAGTAATGGGTGTGTTATCCGGTTTTGAAAAGAAATTATAAACAATATTACATTGCTGATGGTTTACCCAATTTGTATATATTATATAGTAATAGTTTTTTTTCATAGGTTCATTTGTTCGCATTACAATATCTCTTTTTTCACGTTCAATATAAAAAATGTTTGTATGGTCTAAAGGTGTAAAGGAGTATA
Source organism: Bacteroidales bacterium (assembly GCA_016926235.1). The sequence goes on from JAFGOZ010000221.1 coordinate 11,512, forward strand.
CGAATAGTTTTACTCCCTTCGTTAATCGAGCGACCTCAAATGACGCTTTTCTATATACTGGTTCAGGACTGTGATTATATCTGTATGGAATTACAAACCAATTGAAACCCAGACGAAGGGTAAATAATATCAGGGCAAAAAGTATTATCCTGTAACCGGCCATTTTCAACATTAAATAGACTAATGTGGCTAAACAAATAATAATGAATCCGATTTTCAGGATAAATGAAATGGAGGATTGAGGAAAAATAAAAAAGAATATTACCAAACCAGCAGCTGTTATTGTTATAGAGCTGTATATAAGTATTTTAAGTAAGAATTGTTTAAGTTTAGGGGCATACATATCTGCTTCATGATATAGTTGAGCCAGAAATATAAAGAGAAGCGGGTAGATCATAAATAAATAACGGGGTAATGTTGAGGGCGATATCCAGTAGATAATTATATTATATAGGAATAAGTAAAGGCAATACTTAATAAAAGGGTGTTTTATAACTATTTTAAATAGTCCTTTTTTTAGAAGCAGAATGAACAATAATGACCAGGGGGCAATATTATACAGTTGTAAAAACGGGAATAAAAGAAGATGTTTAAGTGAGTCCCAAACACCGTGTTGAAGAGGTGTCCGTTGCGTGGATTCAAATAAAAGCGATTTTATATAAGTATGAGGAGAATTATATTTACTGTATTTCCAGAAATAGATTCCAGCTATGGCTACCATCAATAGTATTCCTAAAAAATGAGCCCAGTGGAATAATTTTTTAAAATCTCTATTTTGAACGAAAACAAACAGAAGTGTAATTCCCTGAAACAGGAGTGATGGCAATCCTTTTGTTAAAACTCCTAATGTAGTAATAAAGTATGAGAGAATGAAAAGTAAAAAAAACTTTTGTTTTTGACTAAAATGGTAAATTACTATAAAACCTGTAAACGTAAGCCATGAATAAAAAAGATCAATTAATCCGAGTTGGGAATCATAGAAAAGAATCCTTCCGGATGTAACAAACATTAAGGTAGCAATAAGTGCGACTTTTTCAGAAAGATTTTTTTTAACAAAGAAGAAGAGAGTAATTGCAAAGCCGATAAGGGATAAGATAGCTGGTAGCCTTACAATAAATTCAGATTCATTATGGGTTATTTTAAACAAACCAGCCAGAATCCAATTATAGAGTGGGGGTTTCCTGTAGTAGTAGTTGCCGTGAATTGTTGGTGTGATATAATTTCCCGAAAGGTTCATCTCTAATGATACTACGGCCCGGGTGGGCTCATCTGAAGTTAAGGGCAATTTTCCAATATTAACAAACAACGCTGGCACCAGGAGTAATATGATTATTATATAGAATATGTTTAGTTTAATTCTTTCAATCATGTCAACAAAGTTATGAGTACTTAAAGTTAAGAGTACTTAAAGTTAAGAATAAATAAAGTTTGGGATCATTTTGTAAGCATTTTGCTTTATTTGGATAAGTGCCATCCTTAAAGGAAATCTTGATTCTACTTCAGTTTATTAATAATGGAAGTAAAATTAGCTAAAATCTCATTGGTTTCTGATAATAAATTCTTTACAACATTATCATCTGACCATTTTAAATAATCAATAATTCTCAACCAGAACAAGGTTTCATTTGCTTCACCAGCACATATTTGAGCTTTGTTCCTAAAGTCCGGGATGCTTTTAGATCTGTTAACTTCCTGATAATTTGCTCCAACACTTGTTCCAGAAACTATATTTTGTTTTCTGACAAAATTCCCTTCAATAGTCTGGGGTAATGAAGAGGAAAGCTTTATAATATTCACCCCGTATTCAAGTAACCTCTGTTCCAAGACTTGAGCAAATTCTTTATTCTTCATATTTAAATTTTTTTGAACTTAATTCTTTATTTGTAATACTAACTCTAAGTACTTTTAACTTTAAGTACTTCTTACTTAATTATAGGCATTGCAAAAGCGCTAACATCCTTACCTGTTATCTCCTTATCACAAAGTATTATCAGTCGTTCCATAACATTTCTAAGTTCACGGATATTCCCTGTCCAGGTTATTTTTTGTAGTTCTTCAATGGCATCTTTGGTTATTGGTTTCTCAGGAATCCCATGTTCTTCACATATTTGTTTTATGAAATAATCCGCCAGAAGAGGAATGTCATCCAGGCGTTCGTTAAGAGCAGGAACCTGAATAAGGATTACACTCAGCCTATGGTAAAGGTCTTCTCTAAAACGGTTGTTCTTTATTTCTTCAGTAAGGTCTTTATTGGTTGCAGCTATAATTCTTACATTAACAGTTATGTCCTTATCGCTTCCAACCCTCGAAATTTTATTTTCCTGGAGTGCGCGCAATACTTTTGCCTGAGCCGAAAGGCTCATATCTCCAATTTCATCAAGGAAAAGAGTGCCTCCATTGGCTTGTTCAAATTTCCCTATACGTTGCTTGTAGGCAGAGGTAAAGGAACCTTTCTCATGTCCAAATAGTTCACTTTCAATTAACTCTGATGGTATGGCAGCACAATTTACTTCTACAAAGGGGTAGGGTGCACGCTCACTTTTATCATGTAATTGCCTGGCTACAAGTTCCTTACCTGTTCCATTTTGCCCGGTTATTAATACGCGTGCATCTGTATGAGCAACGCGTTCAACCATCTCCAGAGCCTTTTTAATAGCTGGTGATTCACCTACAATTTCATATTTTTTATTAACCTTCTTCTTAAGTACTTTAGTTTCAGAAAGCAGGGTTGTTTTATCCATTGCATTACGGATAGTAACCAGTAACCGGTTTAGATCAAGTGGCTTTTCAATAAAGTCATATGCTCCTTTTTTAATGGCTTCTACCGCAGTGTCAATGTTTCCATGACCTGATATCATTATTACCTGGGTGTCATGTCCTTCTTCCTGAATTTTGTCCAATACCTCAATTCCGTCCATTCCGGGCATTTTGATATCACATAACACAAGGTCATAAGCATTGGATCTGAATAGTTCGAGACCCTGATTGCCGTCTTCAGCAGTCTCTATAATATGGTTTTCATGCTCGAGTATTTCTTTCAGAGTGTTACGTATGCTCTTCTCATCATCTATCACCAGTATGTTTGCCATAATCAAAATGTTTAATATAGAACTCTTAATAAGTTAATTCCATTCAAAACTAACAAAAATTCTACCAAAATATTTGATTCTTGATTGAAAAAGGTTTGAAAGGAATATTTTATGGTTATTTTGGCAGATATTGACTCATTACCCCTTCTTTAAGCGAATAAGCCGTTTGATAAATAGTGTTTATTCGGGTTATTTTGAGTGAAGTTTTTACCAGTATAATTGCGGGTACAATAAACTCAACCTGCCATTTTTCGATTCCTTGCATTGTGATCCTTTGATTTTTTGCAGACTCAACCAGTTTCTTATAAATTGCATTGAAATCATCAATCGGAATTGGATTCATGCAAGGGAGATCATCTCTTTTAAAAATCATTCTGACGAAAGTGTCAAAAGAACCCGAAGCCCCAATTAGTATTTCAGGTTTATACTGGGCAGATGCCTGCTGTAATGCCTGCAGTCCTGTTTCAAGAAATTGTTGCAGTTCCAGAATTTCTTTGTTTGTTATTGGATCAGATGGATTGAACTTTTCTATCAACCTTGCAATACCTGATTCAAAGCTGCGTTTCCAGTAAATTCTATCTTTATCAGCAATAATGTATTCATTGCTTCCTCCGCCAATGTCCAAAATTAAGAACCTTTTATCAATCCCATTTAATGTGAGTTTAACACCTTTATAAATTAATTCGGCTTCCTGGTCTCCGGTAAGAATTTGAATCTTAATGCCATAATTTTCATAAACTTGCTTAATAAAATCATGCTGGTTTGTTGCATTTCGTATTGCCGAGGTGGCAAATGCAAGGCTCTGATCTACATTATATCGAGATATGGTTTTTAGATGATTATCGATTGCATCAATGCCTCTTTCAATTGCATCCTGAGATAATATTTTATTGTTGATCCCTCTTTGGCCTAACTTTACAGCAATTCGTGAATTGTGAAGTGTTTTGATCAACCCATTTGATGTGTATTCGGCAATAATGAGGTTAAAAGTATTTGTGCCAAGGTCAATTACGGCGATTCTCATATAATTGTTAATTCTTATACCGCAACCATTTAAACATTTCTTTGAACGATGGTTTCTTTCCATACATAAGTATCCCGGTACGATAAATCTTTCCTGCCATCCACACGGTTCCTAAAAAAGTAAAGATAAGCAGGCTCATTGAAATGGCTATCTGCCAGCCCGAGACGTTAAATGGGATGCGTACCATCATTACGATTGGTGAGGTGAAAGGTATCATTGAAAACCAGAAGGCAACAGGTCCTTCAGGATTGTTAATAGCACTAAGCATGGCAAACATGGCCATTATTAATGGTATTGTAACAGGCAGCATAAATTGCTGAATATCGGTGTCGCTATCAATTGCCGAGCCAACGGCGGCAAACAACGCAGCATAAAGTAAGTATCCAAACATAAAGTAGAAGAGAAAGGTAAGTAACATAACCGTCCAGTTTATATCCTCCAGGTATGCAAAAGCATCCTCAAATTTTGCATAGTCGTCGTCTGTTTTTGTATTTTCAATAGTTGGTGCCTGTGACTGTGATTGCATTAAATCCTGTGTTATGACTTTTTCAGTTGGATTCATTGTGAGTTCAGGGAAAAGAGTGGTTTTTGCAACTGTAACAAATGTTCCAGTCAAAAGTACCCAAAGTGCAAATTGTGCCAATGCAACCAGGGCTATACCAATAATTTTACCTGTCATTATCTGGAAAGGTTTTACCGATGATGCCATTAGCTCAACGATGCGGTTTGTTTTTTCTTCAATTACACCCCGCATCACCATGGATCCAAAAATGAAGATAAACATATAAATAAGAAAGCCGCTGATGTATCCAACTGCAACAGCTACTTCATGATGGCTTTCTTTTTCTTCACCGGTATTGGTCCATTTTATTGTTGAAACATTTATATCTGTTTTTACTGAATTTATAATATCAACAGGAATATGTTTTTTTATAAGTTTGTAATCCTGCATTATTTTTTCAAGTCCGTGTTCTATTTGCCCTGAAATGCTAAGACTGGGCTGTTTAGTGGCATATAATTTTACAGTGTTAGAGCTGAAAATATTTCCCGGAATAAAAAGCACAGCGTAGTAATCGGTTTTTGGGAATAAAGTTTTCATTTGTTCCAGGCTTATGTTATCAAGATATTCGAAGTGTAGAATATCGCTTTCCGGCAATAAGTCCCGGAATAGCTGAAGTGAATCGGGAACAGGTCTGTTGGTTTCCTGGTTGTATTCAATAACGGCAATGGTTTTTTCACCCTTCTCCTCCATATGCATAAGCCAGGCGGGCATGATCATAATCATGGCAAAAATAACAGGCCCCAGGAAGCTCATCAATATGAATGATTTTTTTCTTACGCGGGTAAGAAACTCCCTTTTTATAATGAGAGGAATTTTATTCATTCATTTCAATTTTTGAGTTATTTGAATGTTCCACCAGTTTTATAAATATCTCGCTCATATTCGGAAGTATCTCCTGGAAAGCGACCACATCAACCAACGACACAAAATCTGCAAGAATTGAATTATTGGAAATCCCTTCAGGAATTTTAAGGGTTATGGATGAAACATTGAGGTTGTTTTGTTTCTCAATGATTGTGTATTTGTTTAATAATTTAGATTCCAGATCAAGATTGCCATTATAGTCGATTTTAAAAATATGGGCTTTATGGTCTTGTTTTATTTTTTCAACCGATCCTTCAATTATTGAATTTCCTTTATTGATAAGGGTTATGTTATCACACAGTTCTTCAACAGAAGGCATGTCGTGTGTTGAGAATACTATAGTTGCCCCGTTATCCCTAAGGTTAAGAATTTCTTTTTTAAGTAATCGTATATTTATTGGGTCAAATCCGGTAAAGGGTTCATCAAAAATAAGAAGTTTGGGTTCGTGTAAAACCGTTACTACAAATTGTATTTTTTGCTGCATACCTTTAGATAGTTCTTCTACTTTTTTATCCCACCATGACATGATTTCGAACTTCTCGAACCATTGCCTGATTTTAATCTTGGCATCTTTTTTTGACAAACCTTTAAGTTGAGCCAGGTAAATGGCTTGTTCACCTACTTTCATTTTCCGGTATAGACCTCTTTCTTCAGGCAAGTAACCCAGTTTATAAATGTCTTCAGATTTTAGTTTTTGGTCATAGTAGAACAGCTGTCCTTTATCGGGGGCTGTTATCTGGTTCATAATACGTATAAGCGTTGTTTTACCGGCTCCATTGGGACCAAGAAGTCCATAAATTGATCCTTCAGGGATATGAATATTGACATCGTTAAGTGCCAGATGATTAGCAAATCGTTTCTCGATATGTTGGGCTGTAAATATATTCATCGAACATTTACTCAAAGAAGTTTCTCATTTTTTCAAAAAAGTTCTTGTCTGCACTATCTGGTTTGGGTGTGAAATTAGTTGATTCTCCCAATTTTTGTAATGTCTTTTTCTCTTCGCTGCTAAGGTTCTTTGGTACCCATACATTTATACTTACCAGCAAATCCCCTTTCCCATAGCCATTAACATCAGAAATTCCTTTACCACGCAATCTGAGTATTTTACCTGGTTGTGTACCCGCTTCTATTTTTATTTTCACTTTTCCTTCAAGGGTTGGAATTTCAACCGCGGCTCCTAGTGCAGCATCAGGGATACTGATAAAAAGGTTATACAGTAAGTCATTTCCATCCCGTATCAGATCGGGGTGTTTTTCTTCTTCAATAAGAACGAGCAGGTCACCGTTTATGCCACCTCTGCGGGCCGCGTTACCTTTTCCGCTGACTGACAACTGCATACCTTCGCCAACTCCGGGGGGAATATTAATTTTAATTACTTCATCAGCCTTTACAATTCCTTCGCCGTAGCAGGCAGGGCATTTTTGGGTAATGATTTTACCTTCCCCACCGCAGGTGCTGCATACAGCAGTGGTTTGCATTTGTCCCAGGAAGGTGTTGCTAATCCTGGTTACATGACCTGTTCCACGGCAGGTTGGGCAGGTATCATGCCCAGAACCTTCTTTTGCTCCAGTTCCATGGCATACATCACAAGCCACATACTTTTTGACTTTTAATTTCTTCTCAACACCTGTAGCTATTTCGTTAAGGGTGAGTTTTACTTTTACGCGGAGGTTTGAACCTTTGCTTACAGTTCTTGCTCTTCTTCTGCTGCTGCCAAAACCTCCAAAACCAAATGCATCACCAAAAATATCGCCAAAGCTGGAGAATATGTCTTCCATGGTCATTCCACCACCAAAACCTCCGGCTCCATTACCCATTCCGGCATGTCCAAACTGGTCATAACGTGCTCTTTTCTGATCATCGCTTAAAACCTCGTAGGCTTCAGCTGCTTCCTTGAACTTCTCCTCAGCTTCTTTATTTCCGGGATTTTTATCCGGGTGATATTGAAGCGCTTTCTTCCTGTAAGCTTTCTTTATCTCCTCCTTACTGGCATTTTTGGTAACTTCAAGTACTTCGTAATAATCTCTTTTTGCCATCGTAATTTGTATTATTTTCCTGCTATCTTATTCTCCCACCACAACTTTTGAGTAGCGTATCACTTTTTCATTCAGGCAATAACCTTTCTCAATTACATCAACAACTTTGCCTTTTAAATCATCTGAAGGAGCTGGTATCTTGGTTATTGCTTCATGAAAATCAACATCAAAATCTTTGCTTACGGCTTCAATTTCCTTTACACCTTTTTGTGATAGGAAATCTTTGAACTTCTTATGGATAATATGCATCCCTTCTTTTACTGCATTAATATCGTTTGCTTTATCGAGGGCCTGCATACCTCTTTCAAAATCATCCATTACCGGTAGCAAACTTAAAAGAATATCTTCACCAGCTGATTTTGTGAGTTCCATTTTTTCCTTCAGGGTCCTTTTCCTGAAATTGTCAAACTCTGCAGAAAGACGCAAATACTTATCCTGTAATTCTGCTAATTTTTCCAAGCTATCATCTTTTTTATCTTCCTTTTTGGCATGAGTAGTTTTCGATGACTTTTTTGCTTGTGTATGCTTTTTATCCGTAGTTTTTGATGTCTTATGTTTTTCAGAAATATCTTTTTGCTCTTTCTCCTTATGGTTCATTACTTCTTCTGCCATTGCTTCTATGATATTAAGGTTATTATTCTTTAAAAGGGTAATATCTACTCCATTTTAACAAAATACCTGCCAAAATGGTTTTACAGACAAATTGACATGGTTTTTTACAATTAAGCTGCAAAAATAGCAACATAACGTTAAAATGTATCAGTTATTGATAAAAAGAATAGTAATCAATCAGATTTTAAAAACTAAAATGATTTGGGTATATTTGGATGTAAAATTTCTGGTTTTATTTAGAATAAATTCATTTAATGTACAATAATATTCCTTTGCTTGCAATAGCCATTCCATGTTATAATGAAGGAATGGTAATTGAAACCACAGCTGATTTAGTTTCATCCCTTCTCAATAAATATATTGAGGAACACATTGTTGATATTAATTCTTTTATTTGCTTTATAGACGATGGTAGTAAAGATGAGACATGGGAAAAGATTGTTAAACTGAATAAATTGAACAGTAAGCTTTATAAAGGGATAAAGTTGACCCGAAATTTTGGTCATCAGGCTGCATTATTAGCAGGTTTGCACCACCTAAAAGACAGGTGTGATTGCTGTATATCTTTGGATGCGGATCTACAGGATGATATTAACATAATTGGTGAGATGATAAAGAAATATACACAGGGAACAGACATTGTTTATGGAATTAGATTGAGCAGGGATAAGGATAAACTTTTTAAAAGATTTACTGCCAGGGTTTTTTATAAACTTATGATCAAAATGGGTGTTGAGCTGAAATTTGACCATGCTGATTACCGCTTGATGAGTAGATTAGCGATGGAATATTTATACCAATATAGAGAAGTAAATCTGTTTTTAAGAGGGATTGTAACACAAATTGGATTGAAAACAGATGATGTTTATTATGAGCGAAAGGAAAGAATAGCAGGAGATACAAAATATCCTTTAAAAAAAATGATTAGTTTCGCTATTAACGGGATTACTTCCTTTAGTTCAATTCCTTTAAGATTTATAACAATAATGGGTTTTATCATCTCCATTATTAGTATAGGAATAGGCTGTTTTATAATCATTTCCCGTTTGAAAGGGAATGTAATTCAGGGCTGGACATCAATTTCATTGTCCATCTGGTTTTTAGGCGGTCTTACCTTACTGAGTATCGGTATAATTGGAGAATACATAGGTAAAATATATAAAGAGGTTAAATCCCGACCCGTTTACCTTATTGAAAAAATATTGTAGTATTTTTTATGGGTTCAACGGCTTTTACACATACACATTATGAACAGTTATACCCTGAGGGCATTGAAAAGCATTATTGGAATAGTTCCAGGAATAAAACTATTAATCGTTTGCTTAAACGATATATTGTATCTGGATCAGAGATATTAGAAATTGGATGTGGGAAAGGAATAGTAGTAAATTATCTTCGAAATAAAGGATATAATGTTTTCGGAGTAGAATTGTCAATGATTGATCCCTTGCCTGATGTTGCGAGTTATATAAAGTCTGGAATTAGTGCATTTGATTTGGAGGAGGAAGAACGCAGGAGGGTGAAAATAATATTGCTTCTGGATGTAATAGAACACATTGAAGATCCTTCAGTCTTCTTAGAAGAAATTACAGAAAAGTATAGAAACTTAGAGAAAATAATTATTACTGTTCCTGCCAGAAATGAGCTCTTTTCAAACTATGATAGATTTAATAATCATTATACTCGATATAATAAAAAATTATTGGTAGAAGTGATGAAAAAAACCCGTTTAAACATTGAATGGGGAAGATATATTTATCATACATTATATTTGCCGACCTTATTATATCTAAAACTTAATAAGGATAGGCCAACCCATATTATACCTCCAAAGGGGAAAATTAATAAATGTATCCATCAATTACTTTGTACATGGTTTGTTATTGAATCATATATTGTTCCACGTAGTATTCCTGGTACTTCAATTGTGGCTGTTTTATCAACAAAGGCTTCTTGTTGAGATAGCATATTTTTATTTACTTTTTATTTCCCTTACTTTTTAAAGCAATCTCTTCAAGCATGCCCGTGGTTAAGGATTTTGGCCGTTCCAGCGGATAACCCAGGGCACGGTCCCAGATTATGTTGGCACAGATTCCTAAAGCCCTGCCAATACCAAATAACACAGTATAAAAGTCATACTCTGTTACTCCATAATGCCATTGGATTACACCAGATTGCGCATCTACGTTTGGCCATGGATTTTTAGCTTTTCCTTGTTCCTTAAGGATTGGGGGTACAACCTTGTATAATATATCTGCATACTTGAAAATTGGATCGTCAGGTAAATGTTTCAGGCTAAATTCACGTTGCAGCGTATAGCGGGGATCGGTTTTTCGTAGCACCGCATGCCCGAATCCGGGAATTACCTGTCCTGAATTAAGGGTGTCCCAGACAAACTGTTTCATTTCATCTTCAGTAGGAATATTCCCACCCATCTTATCCATTACTTCCTGAAGCCACCTTAACACTTCCTGGTTTGCCAGGCCGTGTAATGGACCAGCCAAACCATTAATCATTGCTGAAATGGAAAGATAAATATCTGATAATGAAGATGCTACAAGATGACCAGTATGGGCGCTTACATTTCCTCCTTCATGATCGCTATGGATTATAAAATGAAGTCTTGAGACATCATCATAGGGTTTATTTATTCCCATCATATGCGCAAAATTGCCTCCCCAGTCCAAATTTGGATTACTACGGGTGAATTTCCCATCTTTATATAATTTAGCATAAATATATGCTCCAATTTCAGGCAGTTTTGCAAGGAGATTAAGGGAGTCTTCAAAAGTGGGATCCCAATAATCCCATTTATTTATTCCAGCATGGTATTTGCGGGTAAAAAATGATTCACGGTGAAGAGTTAAAATCGCAGTAGAAAAAATTGCCATCGGATGACTAAATGAAGGGAAAGCATCGATGACATCATATACGTAACGCGGAACAATCCTGCGTTTATGAAATTCATCTACTACATCATGTACTTCTTCTTCAGTTGGCATGTCGCCAGTTAGTAACAAATAAAACAAACCTTCAACATAGGGTATTTCCGCACCTTTTGGTTTTGGTAGTTTTTCTATTACTTCAGGGAGAGTGAAGCCTCTAAATCGTATACCTTCCTGGGGATCGAGATATGAGATATCGGTGACTAGGCTTTTTAAACTTCGCATACCTCCCAATATTTTTTCAATAGTAACTGTATCAACTACTACGTCCCCGTATTCCTTTAGGAGGGTTTGTGTTCTTGGGCGCCAGGCCTCAATTTTTTCCTGAAGTTTATTCTTTATGTTTGACATGTTTTTTCCCCTAATTTAATTGATATTGTACGCTGTATTGTTTTATTAATATTAAATTATGTTTAATAAACGTGCAGAATACAAATTTGTTTAATAAAAATGCATTTTGGCTAAACATAAACCGGAATTCCTATTATATTGCATAATCCTTAAATATGTTATTTGGTTGACTTCTACTATATTATTTTATATCTTAGTACGAAACTATTGTAATGTATAAAGATCAAAAACCCCGCTCCTTTCTTTCCAGACGAATGATAATAATTGGAATTGTCGGCGTGCTTGTAAGTGGAGCATTAACATTTTTATTGGCTGATGATATTGATAAAGCAGAAGCAACTGCTAATGATTTTTTTCAAGCATTAGAAGAACAAAATTTTGAATCAGCTAAAGAATATACATCTCAAGCATTTGAACTAGATTCGATATTCGGAGGTGAAAACGTAGTATACTCTTATAAAATGGTTGGATTTGGAGGCGGTTATGATAGTGCAGTATGGATGGATTTCCTTGTAGATGGATTGCCTGCACAAACCCGGAATATCTCTTTTAAGTTTAAAAAAACAGGTGATGCATTATTGATAGAGCAAATATTTATCAGTTATCAAATTGACAGAGAGGATAAACATATGGTGGAAAGATATATGAAGAATATTACAGAAGGCAATATTTGGGCAGCTTATGAAATGACAAGGGACGTGTCAAGAGAAGTGCAGGATGGAATTTATTATAAATCACAGCAATACAATGGGTTGAAGGCATGGCAGTTAAGTTTTGCGAAGGCTGCACCTGTAGTAGAAAAATATCAAAATACAAAGCCTCGAACCTCAGAATTTTATTATTACACTCCTGATTCTACCTTTGAATTATTAATTGTTGCAGCACATAAATTTGATGACAGGTGGATTGACAAGGTTGAGATGAAAGAGATGAAATAATGGAATAATGACAATAATGACAATCACATTTATCCAATTGTCCAATACTTCATCAATCCAGTTATCTTAATGACTTTTTCTAATCTCAAAATTTCAATTGCTTATTTAGATTAGAAAAAAACCGGAAGCTCTAATGAACTTCCGGCCTATCTAACTAAAACCCTACAATATAGCCTTCTTCCCTCTATCCGTCTGCTTTATGTAGATTGACTTTTTATAGTTTGAATATGCATGGAAATATCCATAACCTTCAGGCTTTACATTTGATGGAATATTAGCAGGGGGTCCATCCCAGGGGCTTCCTCTCCAGACTGTCTCCAGCATTAACCCAATAAGAAAATTATAGTAACCCTTTGAGATTGCTTTTGTTTCTACAGTTATTTTGGCTGTATTTCCGTGGATATCATTTTCATTGACAAAAAACAATTCAAAATCGAAAATATAATTTCCATCTACAAACACGTCATCAGTAAATATGGATTCAATAATGGTATCATTCATTAATGTGTCATTAATATACAAATTCCACATGTAGTAATCGCCAACACCTTCTGGTTCAGGACCGTAATATATTATATCGTATCCCCACCCGAACATATCCATTGAAGGATCGAAGTGGTTGTAATTGTTACTTTGTTTTAATGAATCTATTACTGGTACTTCGTTAATTTCATCGGTAGCTTCAAATGTTCTTCCATCTGTTAATGTAACATGGAGGGTATAGGTTCTTCCAATAACTCCGTATACATCCGGATTAGTCTGGTATATACCTGGTTCTGATTCTGAAAGCACATATATGCTACCACCATTGTCACTTATACTTACATTAGCACCGGTTACCATTTCTGGTCCTTCAACTGAGAAGAAGTCAGAAGTCCAGGATAACTTAACTATATGTGCCGCAGTGTCAGTTGAAATACTTCCTTCCACAACAAGTTTTGGTTCGCCAATTTCGTCGAATTCTATATCCATGGTTTCTTCACAACCTGAAAGAATTACCCAAACGGATAAAAGAAATAATATAATTCTTTTTAACATGACTATTTTTTTTAGAATTTTACATTTAGTGTTAATGACGGAACTATTGGGAATAAGTATAGTTTCACAACTTCAACCCTTTTATTATCCGTACTCTCTTCAATGACATGGGCAGCATTCTTGTCCCTGAAGTATACCGCAAATGTATTATGTCGATTGTAAACATTGTAAATAGATAGGTTAATATTACTATCCAGTTTTTTGAACATCTTAAAATTGTATGTTGCTGAGATATCCAATCTATGGTATTCGGTTCCCGGAATGCGTACTCCATTTCTTTCGGTATAAGTTGGCATCGTCATATTTCCATAGGAAAAACCACTTACAGGTACTGTTACAGGATTAGCTGAGGTATAAACCCAGTTGGCTGCAAAAGTCCATCTGTCATTCAGATCGTAACTACCTACGATTGAAATATTGTGCGGTTTATCATATGGAGGGGAGTACTTCTCACCATTGTTTACTTCAGGTATCTCCCTATATGTTCTGGAATATGTATAACTGATCCAACCTGAAAATTTACCTATAGTTTTATTTACCATGAATTCAGCCCCATATGAGTATGCTTTGCCAAATCGTAATTCGCCTTCCAGGTATTGGTTTGGTACAAGATATGCATGATCTTTAAAGTCAATGGTGTTATACATTTTTTTGTAGTATACTTCAACAGATGTTTCAAGCATATTATCAAACCAGTTACGGAAGTAACCTACAGCTACCTGGTCAGCTTTCTGTGGTTTTACATTAGGACTGGTAAAAAACCACAGGTCGAGCGGGAAAGTAGCAGTTGAATTGGATGCCAGGTGAAGATACTGGAATGTCCTGTTGTAACTTGCTTTAATGGAGTTTTTACTATTTATCATGTACCTGATGCCTAAACGTGGCTCCAGGCCATAGTTATTATTAAAGATTTCATTAGATTTATAATATGTTGTATCTGCAACATCATAATCAGTTGTTTTTTCATTTTTTTCATAACTATAGATTGTGCCTTTCCCCATATTATGGAATGAAGAAAGCCTTAATCCATACTGAACAGAGAGTTGAGGCGTTATGGCCTGCTCGTTGCTTGCGAAAATAGCATTTTCCAGAGCATAGGAATTCGGGAACTTAAGATCGCTTATAAAACTTTCACCTACACCTTGGGAAACACCTGGTTTTAATACATGATAAGTTGTTTGAAATCCGAATCTCATTGTGTTTTCAGGATTTATATACCATGTATAATCATTTTTTATACTCTGGTCAATAATATTTGACAACCATTTAAATCCATCGCTTCCTGATGGTACACCCAGATCATAGTCAAAATTGCTATAAATGTAAGTGAGGTTAGAAAACAAGCTTCCATTATATACATGGTTCCAACGAACGGTACCGGTCTTGTTACCATAATTCATACTGAACATCTCACCAAATTTGTTTACATCCCTGCCAAAATAGCCCGAGATAAACAATCTGTCACGTTCGGAGATATTCACGTTAATCTTGGCATTCAGGTCATAGAAAAACACCTTGCTTTTCTGTGCCATAGTATCTTTGGCAAATGGCAGCATAAGGTCTGCATAGGTACGTCTTCCTGAAAGCATGAAAGATACCTTGTCTTTTACGATAGGACCATCAATAGTAAACCTGCTTGATATTGTGCCAATACCTCCTTCACCTTGAATTTTACGGGTATTCCCTTCTTTCATTCTGACATCCAATACGGATGACAACCTGCCACCATACTCTGAGGGTATTCCCCCTTTATAAAGTTCTACATGCTTTATGGCATCGCCATTAAACACGGAAAAGAAACCAAAAAGGTGTGCTGCATTATAAACAGTTGCTCCATCAAGCAAAATGAGGTTTTGATCGGCATTACCACCCCTTACATAGAAGCCGCTTGAGCCTTCAACACTTGTTTGAACACCTGGCAGAAGCTGAATGCTTTTAATAACATCAGTTTCACCCATAAGAACAGGTATCTTTTTGATAGTAGAGGTCTCGAGTTTAGTGCTGCTCATCGATATACTCTTCACATTTACATCCTTGCGTTGTGCACGTATTTCTACTGCTTCAAGTTCCTGTGTTTCGGGTTGTAACATAATGTTTTCTTTAATATCATCTGTAAGGCTGACTTTTTTCACAAAATCCTTATAACCAATATAAGAGTATACAACTTCATAGGTTCCAACAGGAAGCTTAAGGGAGTAAAAACCATAAAGATTTGATACTACGCCAGAACTTCCATCTTTAACATAGACTGTTGCGCCAATAAGTGCCTCACCATTTTCGTCTGTGATGTGGCCGCTGATACTGTACTTACCATCTTCGTTTGCAAAACCTGCAAAACAAAGTACAAAAAAGATAAATAAACTAACTAAGGTTTTCATTAGATATTGTATTTAATAATTTCAAATCAAAAATAGGGTGGATATAATGGTTGTGAAACCTTATATCGGTAAATGGTTTTTTAAAATCGGTAAATAATTGGATTCTATCGATTGAAGTGTATCAGAATGTGATTCATTTCAGGGAGGGTATTTACCGGTAAAATACGCTAGAATTTTCCAAATTTAAGTGTTATTCCTCCGGAGAATCCATTTAAAGGACCTTCAGATGTGTTAACAATATCAATCGGCGTAGTATACCTGTAGTATCCTCCAAAGCATAGCCTGAAATATTTTAGCATGTTCAATTCCAATTCAACACCTGGTTCAACTACGAAGAAAGCATCGGCATCTTCTACAAAATAATCCCAGTCTTCATATTCAGGGCTGTAATCGCTTGTTGCATAGGCAATGCCGCCTGCACCGGCTAAAACAGGAAGGGATATATGAACAGGAAATTTTGGGAAAAGAATAGGCTCAAAGACTAATCCTCCATATCCACCTGAGAGATTAACATCACGAGTGGTAGTTGTATAATTAACCGGAGTATAATCATTAAAAAAACCATTACCTCCAACTCCCAAAGCAAACCAATGGCCAATTACCCAGCTGCCGCGTCCACCAATTATTATGGCATCTTTATCTTCAATTAAACTGTAATTTACAGATACTGCTCCATAACCTCCGTGTGATACTTTTTTATTCCCCAGTATAGTCACAATCTCATTATTATTTCCATCATGGTGCTGATATTCTTCATCTATCTGGGCATAGGTTCCTATACAAACCAAAACATTTGCTAATAGTATAATTATTCGTTTCATTGTTTTCAAATTAAAAAGTTAAAATCTGTACTTAAATGTTAAACCTGTATCCAGGAGATTCAGGCTGAAAAACTGTATGGTTGAAAATTGCATGTATGGCTTATAATTAATCCCAATAATAAAAGGGAGTTCCCTGATCCTGTATTCCAATCCGAGCAGCGCATCCACTCCTATAACAGGTGCTGCTGTTTTGCGGTCGATATGATAATTATTAAATAGAAAGTGATAGTTATCAATATAAACAAAGCCGGCATGGCCACCATATCCATATCCAAACCAAAGATTGTCAGAGAATTCAAAAAACGCAGGTCTGAAGAATTCTTTAAAACCAGATATTTGTAAACCATTATCTTCAAAGCTTAGCATCCCTTCATAAGCTTCTTCATCTTCAATAAAGATCCTGTAGCATAATCCTGAACGGGTTCCGCCTGTAAGCCCAAAGTCACGGGTGTAGTTTTGAGCAAAACAATTTATCCCCGCTATCATTGAAATGATAAATCCCAATAATCTCATATTTAATGTCTTAATTATCGTTTTTAATTAGAATGGTAAAATTTGTCCAGATCCGGGTATATTATATTTGGTCCTTAAAGGACGTATTCTATAATATACTATACCACTTCCGGTCAGGTCAACTTCAAGATAATCCCATGCCCACACAATAACTTCACCTGATCCTCCAAGATCAACATAGCACGCATCAAGCTCCATATGGTAACCATTTATCCTGCCACTACCATCCAGGGTATAATCAGCTTCACCAGCCCGGCCTTCCAGCTCGATATCTCCAGAGCCAGTATGGGCAACAGTCAGCAGATCTGTCTGCAATTCATAAGCTTCGATGCGTCCGGAGCCTTTTAGTGAAACCTCAAATCGTTCTCTATCCACATAATCGCACGTAAGCAGGCCTGAACCGCCAAGTTCAATATAATCAACATCTGGTGTTATTATATTGATCATTATGGGACGGTCGCTTTTCAGGCACCTGTTATCATAGTTTTTTATGTACAGATCCTGACCCGAAACCTGTGTGACAATATAAGTCAACAGGTTTTCATCGGCTGTGACTTCAACTTCAGGAACCTGTATTGTGGTGTCAACCTCGATATACACTTCATAGTCACCTTCGGATATTACACCCATAAATATTCCTAAATTACGGGTTTCAGTTACCCTGTTGTCATTGCCTCTTATACATCTCCATTTTTCACATGATGTTGAAAGAACCACTATGGCTGCTAAGAGAATATAGGTTGTAAGTCTGGCTTTCATATCTTATTTTTTATTAATGACAATAATTGAATTTATTGGTTGCATATAAATTTACAAAAAATATACCTTTTTATTTTTGCATGATAGAAATATTACATTTTTTCATGGCCGAAAGCTTTATTTTTGAGGCAGTTTCAGCGGTTCCTATTTTCCCAAATGTCATCATCTCTTTTGTTTCATCATTCACAATTTTTTCATTAATATCTGCATTTTCTGATGGCAATCTCAGATATACATCCGGAGTATGAGTTATGTCCAACTGATAGCTTGTACCACGCTGGAGAAAAATTTCAATATCCGTGTATTCAGAATTGATATTGATTAATGAAAAACCTTTGATAACATTTTGCAGGTAAAGTTCTCCATACTTGAGATTTAAGTTCAGGTCCTTATTCAGTTGCTGAGCCTGAATATCTGTAAAATAGGTTTCTCCAAGAATATTGTCCGCTTCACCAATCACAAACTTATCACGTTTAGAGTTTATTTTCAGCATTTTAGCGTTGTCTACATTTATATTTGATGATTTACTTTCTACAATAATATTTTTTGCATCCCTCACCCTCACGTCAGCATATGATGCTTCTATTTTCCCTTCATTCAGGTAATTTATATTAACATCACCAAAAGCTATGCCAATATATGATTTACCCATCAGCTTATTGGCTTTTAAATCGCCATTTGAAAGAGCAATGGATACTTCTCCGTTCAAATCATCCATATAGATGTCACCATATTTATTACTTAAATTGAGTATTACTTCTGCAGGAACTTTTATGGTGTAATCAATTACTACTTCATTTTCAGTTGGCAATAAAGATTCAGTTATGGTTTTAAGGTCTGAGAAGAAGGAGTTATACTTATTATTATTAAAAACAGTGGTAGCATTAATAAAATATGCTGTTGCTGTAAAATCAAAGTCTACATTGTCTCTCAATTTTTTTAGCCGGGGGATGCTGTTTGTTTTGATATTTAATACAATATCAAATTTAACGGAATCTTTATCCCAGGGCATTACATGGACTCGTCCGTATTTATTGGAAACTTCAATTGTAGTTGACTTGGAACAGTCAAACTCCTTGCTAATACGCCTCGTTTCAGTGTATTCCTGTGCTTCTATCAGGCCAGGACACAAGCTTAGGAATGCGATAATTGTCGCTATTTTCCTATATTTCATAACGATTGCTTGTTTCATAATCATCATTTTTTTCGTCGTTAAGTAACTCCATTTGCAGCTCTTCCAATATCTCCAATTTCAAACGGTAGTTTTGTATCATCGCTTCAACAATTTCCTGGTTGGCAATGTTATCAAGAAGGTCTTTTTTCAGGTTATTATAAATACTATCTAATTCTGACAAATCCTTCATGATGTCATCACTCAGTCCAGGATTGCTATCAAGCATGGGTTTAATTTCTTCAAGTTTAGAATTTACCTGCTTTGTATAATAAGCTTTTGCTTCAGCAAGTTCAGGTATTTTATCTACATAGTTTTCAAGTTCTGTACCCTGACGTTCGGTAACTTTGGTTTTATCACGACCAATAAAATCATGCGCAACATACGAAAGCATGAAAATAACAACTACTGCTGCTGCTCTCCAAAGCACAGTTTTTAAGGAAAACTGTTTCTTTTTGTGCAGGTCCTTTTCAATCCTGTTCCATACATCCGGTGATGGATCGTACACATCGAACTCATCCCGGTTATCCAGTATGAATTTTTCTAGTTGATCGTTCATGATGCTTCATTTTTTAAAAAACTTCTAAGCTTTAGTTTCGCACGCGACAACTGTGACTTAGAAGTCGATTCTGTAATATTTAGTATCTGCGATATTTCCGAATGATCATATCCCTCCAATAAATACAGTGATAGAATAACCCTGTATCCATCAGGTAGCTGTTCAATAGCTGCATGTACTTTTTTTACTTCCATCTCAATGCCTGTATAATCTACCTCTTCATTTAAAATATCCGGCGCCGGATTGTCCTCGGTAGATACCAGGTCGAGCTTCTTCTTCTTTAATGCGTTTATACAGCGGTTTATCATTATTCGTTTTAGCCAGGCTCCAAAGGCAGACTCGAAGCGAAAGCTGTCGAGCTTCATAAAGGCTTCTGTGAAGCCTTCCTGCAGCATGTCCTCAGCCTCCTCCCGGTTGTTCATCATCCGCATGCAAATGTTGAACATAGCCCGTGAGTACAGCTTATAAAGCTGATACTGTGCCTTTGAGTTGCCTGCTCTACTCAACTCAATGATCTCTCGATGTATTTCCTGGTATTCTACCTGCAATTTTCAACCTGTTTTCATTAATAATGACAAGAAGATATTTTTGGGGTTGCATGATAAGTGTGGGAAATTTACAAATTTTTTATAAATGATATGGAGAAATAATGTAACAATCAGATTTTCAGCATGAAATATTTTAAATTATTTTGTATACAGATAGAAAAAAAATATGTAGGTTTGTTTTTTGCACTCTCTATATATGAAACGTTGAATTATAAATATTAATAGTATGAAATTAAAATTTATTTATATCATAAGCTTGATTATCATCTTACCCACAAGCGCTCAGAAACCCTATTTTCAGCAAGAAGTAAATTATAAAATTCAGGTGTCACTTGATGACTGTAAGCATTTTCTACACGCGTATGAAACCATTGAATATACAAATAACTCTCCTGACGAATTGTTTTATTTGTATTTTCATTTATGGCCCAATGGGTATAAAAATAATGAGACGGCATTTGCCAAACAGAAATTTAATGATGGAAGTACCAAGTTTTATAATGCCAAGGATAAGGACAGGGGATATATTGATTCCCTGGAATTCAAAATAGATAATAAAGATGTAAAGTGGGAATATGACCCTGTAAATATAGATATTTGTAAAATACTATTAAATGAGCCACTTAAGCCCGGTGCTACAATAACTATCTCTACACCATTCAGAGTAAAAATACCAGGAGATTTTTCACGGATGGGGCATGTTGGACAATCTTATCAGATAACCCAATGGTATCCAAAGCCGGCTGTATATGATCGTGACGGCTGGCATGCAATGCCCTATCTTGATTTGGGCGAGTTTTATTCGGAATATGGTTCATTTGATGTGGAGATTACACTACCTGCAAATTATGTAGTGGGTGCTACCGGAAATCTTCAGAATGCAGAAGAGCGAGAATGGCTGGATAAAAAAGCTGATGAAACCCTGGCTAAAGAGGTATTTGAGTCAGATTCATTAGTTGCGCCTGTTTCAGCAAGTGTAACTAAAACATTGCGATATACAGAAAGGAATATTCATGATTTTGCATGGTTTGCAGATAAACGTTACAATGTTCTAAAAGACTCATTGATACTACCAAGCGGGAAAAAAGTCACTACGTGGGTTATGTTTACAAAAAAGAATGCACAGCATTGGTTAAAAGCAAATATCTATATTAAAGATGCTATTCGTTATTATTCAGCCTGGTATGGTGAGTACGCTTATAATAATTGTACAGCTGTACAAGGAGCTATTTCAGCGGGAGGAGCTATGGAATATCCTACTATAACGGTTGTAGGAGAGGATTATTCGGATTTAGTACTCGAATCTGCTGTAATGCACGAAGTTGGCCATAACTGGTTTTATGGTATGCTGGGATTTAATGAGCGAGATTATCCTTATCTCGATGAAGGTTTTAATACGTTCAGTGAGATTCGCTATATGCACACAAAGTATGGAGATAAAAATAATTTGTATGAAATGTTGATGCCAGAGAAGATTGCGAAAATATTTAATGTTGAGGATTTTTCCTATTTTTTCTATCATGATATTACAGCCTTACTGGCTCAGCGTTTTAATATGGATCAACCAATTATGACACCAAGTATCAATTTTGATATGTTGAATTACGGAAGTGTAATTTACAGTAAGGCAGGTATTTCCTATTACTATTTACTTCATGTTTTAGGCGAAACGAAGTTTAACGGGATAATGCATTCATTTTTTGAAGAATGGAAATTCAAGCATCCACAACCTGCTGATTTTCAGAAAGCTTTTGAGTCAGCTACAGATATGGACCTTTCCTGGTTTTTTAATGATTTGTTAACCACTACAAAGAGATTGGACTATAAGGTTGTACGTAAAAAAGGGGATAAGGTACGGGTAAAAAATGTGGGTGATATTGCGTCGCCTGTATCTATAAAAGGATTCGAAAATGATAGTGTTATTGCATATGATGTAATTGAGCCGGGTTTTAATAAGTCAAAGTGGATAAATGTACCCAATGATGATGTTGACCACTTAATTATCAATCATTTGGAGTTTCCTGAATACAACAGGAAGAACAATTATTTAAAAACAAATGGTCTCTTTAAGCAAATAGAGCCTCTTGAAATATATCCTTTCCAAATTGTTGAAAAACCATACAAGACCCAGTTGGGGGTATTACCTTCTTTAGGGTGGAATTATTATAACCAGTTTATGCTGGGTGCATTATTGTACAATCCGAAAATACCTATGCAGAAGGTGGATTATATTTTTATTCCTATGTATGGTTTTGGTAATAAAAACCTTGCGGGACAAGGTCGCATGATACTTCATACATTTATGTTAGATAAAGCTTTTGAACGAATTGATTTTTCCGTTTCAGGACTTCAATATGCATACGATAATGATAAGGATGCAAACTTTAATAAAGTAAAAGGAGGAATTGATTTCTATATTCGCAAAGGATATAGCTTAAGTCCTGTTCGCCAGATTGTTTCCTTATCTTTTGTTCAATTAACCAGTGTTGATACTTTAGCATCAGGCTTTACTACATCGAATAACTATTTCATTAATGGAGAATATACGTTGGCGAATAAAAGAAAATTTAATTATTATGATATTGCCCTGAGAAGTGAATACACTGATGACCAGTTTAAGGCCAATCTGGAATTGAACTATACCTTACGAATTCCCGGGTATGATGATGATGCCATTTTCATCAGAGGTTTTGCAGGTTATTTGTATCATACAAAGGATAAAAAATATTGGGCATATAACATAAGTGGGGTAGATGGATACAGTGACTATCAATATGATGACATTTACCTTGGTCGTTTCGAAATGTTTGGAGTGGATGGGGCCAACCAGTTTCTTTCTCAGCAGTTTATAGAGAAAGATGGAGGATTTTGTGCATATTCACCTTTAATGGCAGATGAGTGGCTGGTTACTTTAAATACAAAAATAAAGTTAAAAAATCCTTTCAAAGATACTGAAGTATCCAAAACGCTGGCTTATATATATAGTAATGTTGGCACCTATAGCAATGCGGGTAATACCAGTATTTATTTTGATGCAGACAAGGAAGTGAAAACAGTTTCGATACCGTATGATATTGGGCTGGATTTATCTTTGTTTTCAGGCATAATTGATATATATTTCCCGATTGTCATGTCAAACGATATCCAGAAAGGATTGGATTATTATACGGATAATTATTTTCAGACCATTCGTTATTCCGTTAACCTGGATTTTGAAATACATAAGTTGCGCGAAATTATACGGGAGTAAATTATTCCTTTTGTATTTTTGGTATTTGGTTTATGGAATTTTTATTTTTCTGCATCCAATTATTGAATGTATAATTCAATTGTTGTAACTTAAATAAAAAAACGGAGGCAAAGCCATGAAAACAATTAATAAACAATTTTTGTATATAACCGGTTTGGTTATTATTCTTTTTATCATAGACGGATGCAAATCATGTGGTCCGGGAGCTGTAAAAAATGCCAGAGATGAAAGTAAAAACTTTGCTGTCATGGAAGAAGTTGAAGATGGGTTTATGGCAATGGAGAAGGCTGCAGAACCTATGATGGACATTCCGGTGGATGGAGATGTTCAGCCTATAGAGCATAACACAGAAGAATACGACAGAATTTATGAGAATCCCTTCAAAGATGCAAAGCAAAATCCACTGTCAACTTTCTCTATCGACGTGGATAATGCATCATATAGTAATGTAAGGCGTTATTTAACTGGTAACCAGTTGCCACCGCCCGATGCAGTGCGTATTGAAGAGATGATAAACTATTTTACCTATGATTATCCTGACCCTGCCGGTGAACATCCTTTTTCAATAATTACAGAGGTGTCAGAAAGTCCATGGAATAGTGAGAATAAATTAGTACATATCGGCATTCAGGGTAAAAAACTCAACTATGAGGATTTAAAACCATGCAACCTGGTATTTCTTGTTGATGCATCCGGCTCAATGGAAGATGAAAATAAATTGCCATTGCTTAAGAAGGGCTTAAAAATGTTGATTGAAAACTTATCATCAAAAGACAGGATTGCAATTGTTGCGTATGCTGGGGCTGCTGGCCTGGTGCTTCCATCCACAGAAGCCACTAATGAGAATAAAATTACAAAAGCCCTTGAGAGTCTTACTGCAGGTGGCTCAACAGCAGGTGGTGAAGGTATTGAACTGGCATATAAGGTTGCAAAAGAAAACTTAATAGAAAATGGCAATAATCGTGTAATCCTATGTACAGATGGGGATTTCAATGTTGGTACATCTTCAACAGGAGATTTGGTAAGAATGATCGAGGAGAAAAGGAAGGATGGCATATACCTTACTATTTGTGGATTTGGAATGGGCAACTACAAAGACAACCGTATGGAGCAGATAAGTAATGCCGGGAATGGCAATTATTTTTATATTGATAATATTAAGGAAGCACAGAAAGTGTTTGTAAAAGAAATGCGTGCCAACCTGTTTACCATAGCTAAAGATGTTAAAATACAAATAGAATTTAATCCTGCAATTGTAAAAGCATATAGGTTAATTGGTTACGAAAACCGTGTCATGGCAAATGAAGATTTTGAAGATGATACCAAGGATGCTGGTGAATTGGGTGCAGGCCATACTGTAACTGCCTTATATGAAATAATTCCTGTTGGTTCGTCTCAAAAAGTTCCCACAACGGGTGATTTGAAATACCAGGATACAAAATTGAATGATAATGCAGCATCATCGGGAGAAATGATGACTGTGAAATTCAGGTATAAGCCTATCAAGTCTGATGAGAGCATTTTAATTGAACAACCTATCCCAGATAAATCGGAAAAACTGGAAGCCAGCTCTGATAATTTCAGGTTTTCTGCTGCAGTAGCAGGATTTGGAATGTTATTAAGAGGTTCGGAATTTAAAGGAGATGCTACTTACGATATGGTACTGAATCTTGCCAAAGGTTCTAAAGGGAAAGATGAGGAAGGCTACAGAACGGAGCTTGTTAACTTAATTGAAACAGCCTCTTTATTATCGAAGTAAGACGATTGCTCACTTTTATTTTGTTGGTTTTAGTGCTTTAGTGACTTAGTGGCATTTTTTGCCGCCAAAACTCTAAAGCACTTAATTACATTAAACATCAGATTAATTACTATTAGCATGTTACTTTCCCGTCACTTGTCATGCATCTCTCGTAAAACGAAGAATTCCTGAAAATATAACAAATATCTAATGATAAAACAAAAAGGTTAATCCTAACTTAATTAATCTCATTGCGCCTTGCGCCTTTTATTGTTCAGGAGGGTAGCAGATGTTCTGAACAATAAGATAGGCGCAAGAAGCGCAAGAGACCAAATCAACAACCCATTGTCGAAAAGTTATTTTTATTGTTTTTTATTCTCTTTATTTTTTTTTGTCCTTCTTGAAAACAAGAGCATTAATCCGCCAAATACGATCATAAATATGCCTGACCAAAGGTTTACGTTTATGTTAAACGATTTGACATAAATGGTGGTATTTGACATGGAGAAAAGTCCATACACAGTCAGCAATACACCCAGTATGCTAAACATTAATCCGATTGGAATTTTTATATCAATCATAATTTCTTATTTATTTTTTACCAGAATAATATTGTTAAAACAGTAACCATTGCCAGTACTATCAAAGCCAGGGTACCCGGTCTTTTATACCATGCAACATCGGTCAGTTTATCTTTAGGAGTAAGTTGGTAAACCAAACCTACTAGTTCATTATCTGTTTTAATTTTTTTCGTTGCGAATGAAATAAAGACAGTAAATAAGGTGCTAGCAGAACATGCGAAAATAGCCGTCCAGAAGTTTTGTGCCATTTCTACCGGGTAAATGTGTACTGTTCCCAGCCATCCTCCTTTAAATACACTGTCGGCACCAGCAGGTATTGTCAATCCATGGTGTAGCAGGGCAACTATAAAACCCAGTAATAGTCCCAGGAATGCACCATGACCCGTTGTTCTTTTCCAGAACATACCGAGGAAGATCACTGCAAAGAGTGGTGCGTTGATCATAGAGAATACAGTCTGCAGGAAGTCCATTATATTACGGAACTGAGTTGCGATATATGCAGCACCAATACTCAGGATAATACCGAAAATTGTAGCCATGCGACCCACTTTCAGGTAGTGTTTTTCATCTTTTTCTTTATCATTAGTTGCAGGTCTTATATAACTTTGATAAATGTCATAAGTCCATACGGTATTAAAGGCGGATACATTACCAGCCATACCAGACATGAATGATGCCAGTAAAGCAGTTAAACCCAGTCCGAGAACACCGGCAGGTAAATACTGTTTTAGCAGTGCTATAATCGTCAGGTCATAGTTGGGCTTACTTATCCCGTCAACTGTCTCCATGATGGAAAAGCCTTTTTCCGGTGAATTCATTAACCAAAGTGCAACAATACCTGGAACGATAATAAGAAAGGGGATAAACATTTTAGGAATAGCACCGATAAGCGGTGTATTTCTGGCAGCGAGCTTTGATTCAGCGGCCATGGCCCGTTGAACAATCAAAAAGTTGGTACACCAATATCCGAATGATAAAACAAAACCCAATCCTGCAAAGATCCCATACCATTCAACCCCCATGGGATTTGAGGTCGCACTACCTGTATATTTCCAGGTGGTTGTCCAGGTATCAGCTGCATAGCCATTGTTCGTTACAATAGGGGCTAAATTATCCTGCAACCCTGACCATCCTCCAACATCTTTTAAACTTAAAAGCACCAGGGGAAGAAGTCCGATGATTATAATAAAAAACTGGAGTACTTCATTATAAATAGCTGAAGATAATCCACCCAGGTAGGTATATACAAGTACAATTACAGCTGATAAAACAAGACTTAGATGGAAATTCCATCCCAGTACGTTTTCTGTGAGTTTTGCCAATGCATACATAGATATTCCTGATGCAAGTATTGTCATTACAGCAAAAAGAATAGCATTTAAACCGCGGGTTTTTTCATCAAACCTGAGTTTCAGATATTCAGGAACTGACCGGGCTTTGGAACCATAATAAAAAGGCATCATAAAAACTGCGAGAAAGACCATCGCAGGTATTGCACCAATCCAATAAAAGTGGGTGGTTAACATTCCATACTTGGCACCCGATCCGGTCATGCCCATTACTTCAAGGGCTCCTAAATTGGTGGAAATAAAGGCCAGGCCTGTTACCCATGCTGGTAGTGATCTGCCGGCTTCAAGGAATGCACTGGCTGATGACATATACTTTTTAAGTACCCAACCGATGCCAAGTACAAATACGAAGTAGATGATCATGATTGTCCAGTCTATCCATGCTAAAGAAAAACTTGTATGCATATTGTTTAGGTTCTAAGTTATTATTAGGTTAAGGATTTTTTGTATAATGAACTGAGGGAAGTTCCTTCAGTCTGTCTGCACTTTGTTCAGCTGTAATGTCCCTTTGAGGTGTAGCCAGCATTTCATAGCCCACCATAAATTTTTTTACGGTTGCTGATCGAAGCAGTGGGGGATAGAAATGCATATGCAGGTGCCATTCCGGGTGGTCTTTACCATCTGTCGGAGCTTGGTGTATTCCTGCAGAATATGGGAATGATACTTTAAAAAGGTTATCATATTTTATTGTGATTTTCTGATATGCATCAGCAAAATCCAATTTTTCTTTTTCTGAAAGTTGCATGATATTGGAAATGGCACGCTTTGAAATGATCATGGTCTCAAAAGGCCATACTGCCCAGAATGGCACAAGAGCCACAAAACTGTCATTTTGATAAACAATTCGTTCCTGTTTTTGTATTTCCTGCTCAAGGTAATTACGTAATAGGGTTATGCCATGTCTTTGAAAATATTCGCTTTGTTTTTCCTGCTCTTTACTCACTTCCATGGGGATTGAGGTTTGTCCCCATATTTGCCCGTGAGGATGGGGGTTACTACAACCCATAATACTTCCTTTATTTTCAAATATCTGTACGTGATTAATATAGGGCAATTCACCCATCGTTTTGTATTCTTCTATCCATGTATTTATCACATTTAGTATATCATGTACTTCCATTTCCGGAATAGTAAGCTTATGATTAGGAGAGAAGCAAATCACTTTACAAAGACCTTCTTCACTTTTTGCCTGGAAAAGAGGTTCGCTAACTCCGCCGGAAGGGATGTCTGGAATAAGTGCGCTAAAGTCATTAGTAAATACGAATGTGGATGTGTAATCTGGATTTTTAACTCCACCTGCTCTTTGATTTCCCGGACACAGGTAGCAGGCAGGGTCATATTCTGGCCGGTCATCAGCAGGCAGGTCTTCCTGTTGTCCCTGCCAGGGACGAAGCGCCCTGTGCGGGGACACAAGTATCCAATCTCCGGTCAGGGGATTATACCTGCGATGTGTATGTTTTGTCAGCTCAAAACTTTCCATTCCTCTTCTTCTAATATAGTTGATCCGTCTTCTATTTTTGTTACAATAATATTTGGTTTTTTATTATGCTTTTCGTAGTAATTTTTTATTACAGCATTTGAAAATGATTCAACATAATCCTTTTTTACAAGATTGATTGTACAACCGCCAAATCCGCCGCCCATCATCCGTGCACCTTCAACGCCCGCCGAGTTTTTAGCTATTTCTACCAGTTCGTCCAGTTCAGGACAACTTACCTCATACGATTTGCTTAAACCTTCATGAGACAGATACATAAGTTGTCCGACTTTAGCCAGGTCTCCTTTGGTTCCTGCCGCGCATGTGTCTATTACACGCTGGTTTTCTTCAACAACATATTTGCATCTTTTGTATACTACAGGATCCATTTCGGATTCATGCACTGCAAGCATATCAAGCGTCACGTCTCGAAGGGAATTTATTTTTGGATAATGCTTCTTAAGTACTTCTACACCATCAATACATTCCTGCCTGCGGGTATTATATTCCGAAGAAGCCAATTCGTGTGTAACCACAGTATCACATAAAATGATTGCGTGATTTGAAAGGTCAAACGGGTAATATTGATATTCCAGTGAGCGGCAATCAAGTTTGACTACCTGGTTGGCCTTGCCAAATAGTACAGCAAACTGGTCCATAATGCCACATTTAACACCTGCATATTCGTGCTCGGCTTTTTGTCCCATCAGCGCCAGCTCAAATTTATCAAGGTTAAAACCAAACATGTGGTTAATACCGTTCGCCAATCCACATTCAATGGCTGCAGAGGAGGACATTCCTGTTCCGATAGGAATATTTCCTCCAAAAACACAGTCAAAGCCTTCCAGCTTCAGGTTTTTCTTTTTAAACTGAGCCAAAACACCTAAAAGATAATTTGCCCATTGTGTTTTTGACGGTTCTATCTTGTCAATGCTGCTTTCGAAGGAATCGGTTAAATCAAAAGCAAAAAAACGAAGTAATCCTTTGTTATTCTTTTGAATGGCGAAATAAATTTCTTTATTTACCGATGCAGGCAACACAAATCCTTCATTGTAATCTGTATGTTCACCAATAATATTAATTCTGCCAGGTGTCTTTACCACTATTGGGTTTGTCCCAAAGAGCTCTTTAAATTTTTTAATTATCTGTTCTTTCATTCCAAATCGTTTGTTAATTCATTTGTATATAGTTTACAATTCTTTCTCCTGCGTGCAGTGTTATATTCTCCTTTATCTTATAATAGAACGCTCCTTTCTTGGAATCACTGGTATCTTTTTGTCTCAAACGTTCAATTAAATCGAGAGAGAGGATTTTCCTGCGGAAATTACCAGGATCAAAATCACGCTGAAATATTGCAGTGTATAAATCACGAAGCTGTGTAATTGTAAATCGGTCTGGTAAAAGATGGATTCCGGTAAGCTCATAGCTGGCTTTCAGCCGTAATTTTTCCAATGCCCGTTCTACCATGCTTTCGTGATCAAATATTAATTTTGGCATCTTGCTTATGGGCCACCAGTGTGCACCATATTCTCTTACCAGGTCTTTATTGTGTTCAGCAATACTTATAAGGGCATAGTAAGCAATGCTTATAACCCGGCCGCCCGGATCCCTGTCAGGATCGGAAAATACATGAACCTGTTCCATATAAATATCCTTAAGACCGGTTATATGATGTAAAACCCTTTCGGCTGCCTTTTCTGTAGTTTCATCAGGATTTACCCAGCCACCTATTAGGGACCATTCTCCTTTGGATGGTGGAATGCTGCGATGGAATAAAAGTATTTTTAACTCGTTTTCTTCATATCCGAAGATGATGCAGTCTGCTGCAACGTGGTGGTGAGGTGCCTTATATGTCTGATTTTTCATAAGTTATGAAAAAATATATGTGGTAAATATAAAAAGTAAAAATGACTTTTAAAAATTATTTCAGATGTTTTTTGATCTACAATTGAACAAATATTTTGGATGCATTGAATTACAATCAGATAAAATCATAAGGAATAACTATTGTATAGAGGAAATATTTTTGCTAATTTAATAGAAAATATATTGACAATGGAACTGTTAAGTTTTATCCTTGAAGTACTTCTTTTTATTTATCTCATTGTTATTGTTCGTATTTATAAAGTAAGGATACCAGTTGTTCTGGTACTTTTTTTTATATGCCTGTTAAGTTCAAATATTTTTACAGTCATTGAAGATTATATTCTATACAATCTTTTTAATATACTTGAACACATTTTATTCACACTTTCCTGCTTTTTCCTGATGGTTTATGTGTTTACTCTTAAAGAGTCTTTGATGAATGATTAATATGATTTCCATATTGAACTGTTTTTCATTTCTCCTGCTTTTAGGGGTGATTTTTGGAATAATATTAAAATTTAAAAAGAAAATAATTTCCGGGTCGGTTTTTATTCCGTTACTTATATCATTTTCCTTATTGCTTGCTGCTAACTTTACTAATATTCTGGAGCATACAGGTATTAATCCTGAATTTGATAAATATGAAGATGTGTTAGAAGTGCTATCATTTCCTATTTTCCTGTTCTCTATTTTTATAGGGGTTATTCAGCATGAATTGAACGAGCGTAAAAAGGAGGAAAGAAAATTTAAAGGGATATTTAATAATATGTTTTCATTCATCGCACTCCTTGACAAAGAGGGAAGTATATTGGAAATAAATGATGTGGCAAATAAAAATATGCAATCTGATATTTCTGTATTTAAAAAAGCATTGTTTTGGGAAGTCGACTGGTGGAGAGACAAAGAACAGAAAGAAAAGGTTAAACACGCATTTGAATCAGCAAAAAATGGGAATATTGAAAGATTTGAACTTCAGTATAAATCGAAAGAGGGGAAACCTTATATAATTGATTTTTCAATAAAACCCTATTTCAATGAAAAAGGAGAGATAGAGTTTATTATACCCGAAGCAAGGGATATTACTGTTCT
This sequence comes from Bacteroidales bacterium, assembly GCA_016926235.1. Next base: position 43,073 of record JAFGOZ010000221.1, read on the forward strand.
GAAAGAGACAGAAATGGAACTGAGAAGGCTGAAGGGAAATCTTGAGGTGCTTGTTAAGCAAAGGACAGAAGAACTGGAAACAGTCATGGAAGAACTTTATGCAAATAATGATGAGTTGTTTGTGAAAAATGAAGAATTATCATTGTTGAATGCAAAATTATCAGATAATCAGGAAGAAATTAAGGCCTTGAATCAGCAATTGCTGGAACGAAATGAAGAGTTGAATAATATAAATGATGCTTTATTAGATAAAGGATTACAGTTGGAAAGGACACTGCAAAAATTAAAGGAAGCTCAAGCCCATATGATACAATCGGAGAAAATGATTTCACTAGGGGTTTTAACTGCCGGTATTGCACATGAGATCAATAATCCAATAAATTATATAAAAAGTGGCATTTATGGTTTCCAAAAAGCATTTGACAAAGTCATGAAAGCCTATAACAATTTAATAACCATTCTCAAAGAATCACCGAATAGTGAGATTGAGGCAAAGATACTTGAAGTTGAAAAGCAATATGATGTAAATTCGAATTTGGAGGCTATACAATTATTATCTGAAAATATCAATAAAGGAGTAATGCGTACATTCGAGATAGTAAGAAGCCTAAAAAATGTTGCATACTCAGAGAATTCAGGACGTACAGCAGTAGATATTAATGAGATGATAGAATCAGCACTTACAATTTTGTATCATGAATACAAAAACCATATCAATATAGTAAAAGATATGGGAAAGATTCCTTATTATGAATGTGTACCGGGTAAAATGAACCAGGTTTTCTTAAATATTATAATGAATGCAATACAAGCGATAGAGGATAAAGGCACAATTACTATAAAATCGGAAATGAGTAAAGACAAAAAAAATGTGTTGATTTCAATTAAGGATACAGGGAAAGGAATGGATATTTCGGAAATCCCTAAAATTTTTGACCCTTTTTATACAACAAAACCTATTGGAAAAGGCACAGGATTAGGATTGTATATATGCTTTAATATTATTAAGGAACATAATGGTAAAATAGAAGTGAAAAGTGAAACAAATAAAGGCACTGAATTTTTAGTTTCCCTGCCATTAAGAATATTAAATGAATGATTTATTTGTTAATATGGACATAAAAACGCAAAAAAAGTATTTGCTATATATTGACGATGAAGAAAGTAATCTTGACGGTTTTGTTTTTTCTTTCAGGGATTATTATATTATTTCTGTAGCTACATCACCAAAAGAAGTACTTGCATCAAAAGATTTAAGTAAATATCAGGTTGTAATAACCGATCAGAAAATGCCGGGTATGACGGGACTTCAGTTTATTGCCGAAGCAAAAAAGAAATATCCTGATATAATCTATATTGTGCTTACCGGTTATGCTGATGTTGAATTAGCTATGGATGCCATTAACCGGTTAAATGTTTATAAATTTTTACAAAAACCCTGGGATCCTCATGAGTTAAAGACAACGATTGACCATGCTTTTAATACATATTTCCTTAAACAATACAACAGGAAGCTTCTTCACGAGCTTAAAGAAAGAAATGATGAGCTTGAAAAGCTTAAAACAGAGCTCGAATCTGAAAACCAGTTCTTAAAAAATGAGCTAATCCATGAGAATGAATTTGGTGGTATAAAAACGCAGAATCCCACTCTTAAAAAACTATTGGAAGAAGTGAGAGAGGTTGCCGGAACAGATGCCTCTGTTTTCATCCATGGTGAAACAGGTACAGGCAAAGAACTTGTAGCAAGAGGTATTCATATGCATAGTTCTCATAGCAAAGGACTTTTTGTGAAAATAAATTGTGCTGCTATTCCGGATACTCTTATTGAAAGTGAATTGTTTGGTCATGAGAAGGGTGCTTTCACAGGGGCCATACAACAACATTTTGGAAGATTTGAACAGGCACATAATGGCACTTTATTTTTGGATGAAATAGGTGAAATTCCATTGGACAAACAGGCCAAACTGCTAAGAGTATTGCAGGAGGGTGAATTTGAAAGAATCGGGGGTAATAAAACCATTAAAGTTAATGTGAGAATTATTTCTGCGACAAATCGAGATTTAACAAAAGAAATAGAGAAGGGTAAGTTTCGTGTGGACCTGTTTTATCGTATATGCGTTTACCCAATTCACTTGCCCCCTTTGAGGGAGAGAAAAGACGATATTTCGTTGCTGACGGATCACTTCATTCAAAAATACAGTATTAAATATAATAGAAAAATACGGCCACTTGGTTCTGAATCCCTTGAATTGTTAAAGAAATACGATTGGCCAGGTAATATAAGAGAATTGGAGAATATTATTGAAAGGGCTATGATTACAAATAATTCAGGCAATAAATATTTGAAGATAAATCCTTTTATAAATACACCTCATTCTGCAAAAACCGCTTTAAAAAGCCTTGAAGATATGGAACGGGATTATATCAAATCGGTATTGCAGATGACGAATTGGAGAATTCGCGGGGAGAAAGGTGCTGCTGAAATATTAAATGTAAAACCCACTACACTGCATTCAAAAATTAAAAAGCTCAATATATCCAGATATTAGTCAGAGTTATTCATAGTTGTTTAATGTCTTCAATTATACATTAATTACTATTAATGCAGACCATTGACTACCTATGGCCATAAATTACCACCTAAAGACTCCATTCTACAGCTATACTATACTGTTTTTAACATGCTTAACTGCTAATTAGATATACGGTGGAAGGACAGAACTTATCCGACGATATTTCGTTACTCATTCACTATTTCGACGATTTTGTAATATTGTATTTTGGTGAAATAAATGTAAGATGTTATATGCTAGTATTTTGAAATGTTTGGCATACGAGTTGGAATACTATTGTACTGAAAATTTTAGTAATCATAGAGAGGGAGGTAAAATGGATATTTTGGGGCTTTCATTGAAGGATTTGTTGGAATACATACAGCACCAGGCCAGGCGCAATGCTGAGAAAGCCCGATAAAACAATGAAATGATAAATATGAAGTGTGTCAGGAAATATACAAACAGATAAAAATATTACAATCTAAAACCAAGGAAAATGAATAGAAAAAGATTATTTATCATGGTATTGGTGCTTTTGTGCAGCGGCATTGCATTACGGGCCCAATTTGCAATTGACGCGGAATTTCGTCCGCGTACAGAGTTTCGTGATGGCTATAAAAGCCTGAAGGATGATGAGAGTGTGCCTGCGCTGGTAACCGCACAAAGAAGCAGGTTAAACATTAGTTTTAATAAAGAGAATGTCCTTCTCGGATTATCATTGCAGGATATAAGAGTTTGGGGGGAATCGCCATACAAAACGGATGTGGCAAGTATGAATGTGAACCAGGCATGGGCAGGTTACAAATTTAATGATGCTTTAATATTAAAATTGGGCCGTCAGACATTATCGTATGATGATGGTCGATTGCTGGGATCCAGAAATTGGAACAATGTAGGTGCATCCCACGATGTGGCATTACTTTCTGTTTCTGCTGAAAAGTTAAGTGTTGATGTGGGTGCCGCTTATAATAATGATTCGGATAAAAAATTTGAAAGCTATTATCCGGTTGATTATTATAAATTTCTTACCTATATATGGGTAAACAACAAGTTTAGCGATAACCTGTCAGTTTCATTAATGAATATTATGGACGGTTTTCAACTGGAAAATTCCGATAATGTTTATTATTCAAGATTTACTTCAGGCCCTTATGCAAAATTTAAGCACGGTGCATTCTCTGTTGCTTCTGCTTTTTATTATCAATATGGTGTTTCATCGGAAGGACATGATATTTCGGCCTATTTCTTTCATATAAAACCAGCGTATGAAATAAATGATGCATTTAATTTAGCGGCTGGTATCGATTACTTATCCGGTGATGATGTATTTAGTGATGATGATAAGGTTAATAGTTTTGATAAGTTATACGGGACAGGTCATGGCTATTATGGCTATATGGACTATTTTACTGAATTCCCTGGACATACTGATGGAGGCGGACTTAACGATATTTACCTGCAGTTGAATTATGCACTGAAACAAACTTCTTTTGAACTGACTGCTCACCAATTTGCTTTAACCGGCACTTTGGTAGATTCGTTATCTCAACCGGGTATTGTAAAGAAAGCTAAGAAAGGCCTTGGTACTGAAATTGATGTGATGATAAAACAAAAGCTTAATGGGAAGACTGATGTTCGGTTTGGTTACTCTACTATGTTAGCAACAAATACAATGGAAATAATAAAAGGAGGAGATGCATCTAAATATCAGCAATGGGTATGGGTGATGTTCACCTTTAAACCAACACTTTTTAAACAGGAATAATAGAAAATAAATATATAGGAGATTAAGATTATGAAAGCTTTAAATAATTTAAAAATAGGAGTAAGATTAGGATTTGTTTTTGCTCTGATTGTTGCAGTAACTGCAGGAGGCTTTTTTTATACAATTGATAAAACTAAAACAATGAAAGCAGAGATGGATAATATTTACAAAGTTCATCTTTTAGGAATGGAGTTTTTAATAGAAGCAGACAGGGATGCCTATCAGTCAAGTGTTGCACTTAGCCAGGCAATAACCCAATCAAGAAATAAGAATAAGGATGCTGTGGCAGATTTAATGATAGCTGTGAATGAAAATTACGAACAGGTTGGACAGCGTTATGGGAAATTTAAAAGTATCTCTCCGGTGGCAACCCTGCAAGACAATATTGCAAAGGATGAGGAATTCAATACGATGTATGCCGAATTAAAATTGCTTACGGATGAGATTATAACAAGTATAAATAGCCGGAAATTAAAAAAAGCCGAGAAAGTTTATTTTGGTGAATATGCTGAAACTTTTCAAACTATGAGAGACGTGATGGATGTCTTTACCGGTATAAGTCTTGATGAAGCAGATAAATCCTATAATGCCAGTGTGGCCTTAAGTGAAGCGATTACAAAGAACTCTATTATATTAACAGTTTCAATAGTGTTGTTTATTGTTATCAGTTCAATCCTGCTTACACGAAGCATTACCGTACCTGTTTCCGCAGCAGTGAGATACATAAAAAGACTTGAAAATGGGGATTTGTCTTTTGAGATTTTAAGTAACCACAAAAACCGGAGAGATGAGGTTGGTGTTTTGTTAGCCAGTGTATATAATACAACCAAACGTTTGAATGAGATTGTAATGGTGATTAAGTCAAATGCAGATCAAATAGCATCGGCTGGTATTCAGCTAAGCAGTACATCACAACAATTGTCACAGGGTGCAAATGAGCAGGCATCATCGGTTGAGGAAATATCTTCTACTATGGAAGAGATTTCTGCAAATATTAATCAAAACACTGAAAATGCACAGGAAACCGAAAAGATTGCAGGGGCCTCAGCTAATGGGATTGACAAGATTAGAAACACTTCAGAGAAAAGTCTGATGTCAATAAGTGAGATATCTCAAAAGATTACAATAATTAATGATATTGCTTTCCAAACCAACATACTGGCTTTAAATGCAGCTGTAGAAGCAGCCAGGGCAGGTGAGCACGGAAAAGGATTTGCAGTTGTTGCAGCGGAAGTCCGCAAGCTAGCTGAAAGGAGTAAGCATGCTGCTGATGAAATCATTTCTTTAAGTAATTCGAGTGTTGGAGTTACAGAAGAGGCAAAGGAACTGATGGAAAAGCTTCTTCCGGAAGTTGTCAGGACTGCCAAACTTGTTCAGGAGATATCTTCGGCGAGTATAGAACAAAACAGTGGTGCAGCGCAAGTAAATAATGCAATACAACAATTAAATTCTATTACACAACAGAATGCCGCTGCATCTGAAGAATTATCTACCAGTGCCGAAGAGTTGGCAAATCAGTCAGAGACATTACAGGAATTGGTTTCATTCTTTAAAACTACTCAGGAATCGTCTTTAGAAACAAAAAAGAAAGAAAAGAGGCGGAATAAGGATTCAATTTATCACGAAACCTCTAAAGGATATAAGGAAGCCAGTGGTTTTAAACTAAAGTTGGACAGTAATGCTGCACGAGATGATGAATTTGAAGAATATATATAATTATTTCAGGGATGCGGAATATACTCCGTATCCCTAAAATCAGGTGCCTGAATTTGATGGTATTTAGTTAATTAAAAAAAATGCAATCTAGAGGAACCATATTGTATATTGATGATGAGAAAAGAAATCTGGAGGGCTTTTTACATTCGTTTAATGATGAGTATACAATTTACATTACAGAATCTACTGATGAAGGGCTTTGCATAATTAAAGAAAAGACTGTAGAAGTATTAATTTCAGATTTAAAAATGCCGGATATAACCGGCCTGGATTTTATAAGAAAGGTAAAAACGGAATCACCCAATATTGTATGCATTATTGTTACGGCTTATGGAGATATGAACTCGTTACTGGAAGCCATTAATCAGGGTAATATTTTCAGGTATATTCTTAAACCCTGGGATGAACGGGAACTACAGCATGCAATGAATAGTGCTATTGATTTGCATAGGTTAAGAATACAAAATGAAAACATGGTAAAACTCCTAAGAAAGCAAAACAGGCAATTGCGTAATGCAAATGCTCTGGTAAAACAGTCAAATCATTTAATTTCAGGTTTTTTGGCCAATCTCAACCATGAAATACGAACACCTATGAATGGTATAATAGGGTTTTGTGAATTGTTAACAAATAGCAATCTGAATGAAGAAAGGAGAAAATATTTTGTTTCTATTATTAAAGATAACAGCTATAGGTTGTTAAATATTGTCAATAGCATACTCGACCTTTCACGCCTTGAAGCAGGTATGGTTGCAATAACCAGGGATAATGTAGATATTAATATACTTTTTGATGATATAGCAATTGTTGGGAAATCGTTATTAGCTAATAAGAATGTTGATTTCAGGGTTTTTACAGAACTTGATCAGTGCATCATAGTTTCCGACCGTTTTCATTTAAACAGGATATTAAATTTATTGCTGGATAATGCTATTAAATTTACTGAAAAAGGCAAAATTGAAATAGGATATATAACGGATAATTCTGAAATAGTATTTTATGTTAAAGATACAGGGATAGGTATATCTTCAAAAACCAAGAAATGCATATTTGAATGTTTTTACCAGCAAGAATACGCCTTGATTAGAGAATACGATGGATTAGGAGTAGGGTTAACAATTGCTAATCATCTGGTTCGGTTACTGGGAGGAAAAATATGGTTAAAGACTCAACCAGGCAAAGGATCAACCTTCTTTTTTTCAGTACCTGTTAATATTATTACTTCAAGGAGAAAATCAATAAAACGGATGGTTCGTTCAAAAAAGTAAAAGCTTTCTACAACCACTTTTTTCGTTTAAAATAAAGCAACATACCTCCTGCCATAAGTATCATAACCCCCCACATATAGAAATATCCATATCTAAAATGCAGTTCAGGAAGGTTGTCAAAATTGGTTCCATATACACCGGCAATAAAAGTTAAAGGAATAAAAATGGAGGCAAAGATGGTTAATACTTTCATTACTTCATTTACCTTATTACTAAGGTTTGTATGGTAAATGGTCAGATGATCGGTGAGCATATTGTAATATATCTCAATTGCCTCGGTTGCCTGGGTTAACAGGTCATCAAGGTCTTTTAAATAGATTTGGGTGGGCTCCTTAATACATGTAATGTCTGGTTTTAAAAGGTAAACCATAACTTCTTTTAACGGCCGAATGGATTTACGCATATAGCTGATTTCTGTTTTATGCCGGTATATCTCATTTACAATATCTCTGCCGGTTTGGTTAAGGATCATTGTTTCCAGGTCTTCAACCAGAGATCCCAGTGTTTCAATATTTGAGATATACAGGTCAACCAGAGTATCCATAAGGGCGTAGCACAGGTAGTCAGGTCCTTTTTCACGTATTGGCAATCCTTTACGTAATCGGTCTCTTACAGGTTCAAAAAAGTCTCCGATCCTTTCCTGTAATGTAATCAAATGATTATCCCCGATAATGAAAGATATTTGTTCATTATGCATTAACCTCTCTTTTTGATCATAGTACATCGCTTTTAAGATAATGATTATTTTATCTTCTTCAATCCATATTTTAGGCCTTTGGTCAGTATTAAGGATGTCCTCCATTATAAGGGCAGGGATGGAGAACATATCCCTAAGTTGTTCCATCAAATTAGCCTCGTGCAATCCATCAATATTGAGCCATGTTGTATGTTTCTTTGAAAGGTGTTCTTTAAAATGGTCAATACCTTGCAGTTCCTTTTCAATTATTGATTCTTTGTTGAATTCTATTGCACGGATCTGGCTATTTTCCATTTTTTGCTTTCCAATGAAAATAAGTGATCCGGGAGCTTCACCATGAGATTTTTGACGGGTTTTTAAAAAGCGGGCCATAATAAAATATAAATTATCATTATCAGGTCTAAAGGTAAGAAATGATTTGGAAAGATGATATATGGCATTCATTGTCATTCATTGTCATTACCCTAAATACATGAGAGAATATGAAAAAACCACAATAAATGATAATAATGATTTTTAGAATAGCTATTTCTTCAATGCTGAAATTAATTGCGGCTTATCGATTATCTGAATGGTTTTTCCCTGTGTAAGTATTAACTTTTTTTCATTTAATTCACTTATGGCACGAGCCAATGAGGGTCTTGCTACGCCAAACATTTCAGCAAGTTCAGTCTGGGTTTTAGGTAGTGTTATTTCATTCGATTCTGTTGTGCGGGATAATTCAAGTATATATCGGATAAACTTCTCCTTAAGTGACTGAAATGATAGGAATCTAATTTTATTTGATAGAAATTGTGCTTTATTGGAGACTATATCAAGATAATTGCGAAGTATCTTTTCATTTAACTGTAACAGCTTAATAAATGAATCTTTCGGAATTGAAAGCACTTGCACATCATTATTTGCTACAAGGTTTACTGGATAAAAATTTTGCTTTCCAAAAAGAAAAGCTGGGGCTAATGGCCTGGGACTTTCAATATCCTCAATCTTTATCGTTTTTCCTGAAGGATCGGGCATCTCTCCTTTTACACTTCCTTCCAGCAAGATGAGCTGATTAATAATCTCATCACCAGTAAATACAAGGATTTCATCTTTCCGAAAGCGTTTTTTCTGAAAAGGGATTTTATTAAATAATGCTGGTAATTCATGTTCATTCAAGCCTTTAAAGAGTGGGCAATTTATCAGGATATCAAACATGGCAGGTGATTTTTTGTAAAATTACGAAAAGTGTAACATATGTTACAGTATTGTGGTTCATTGATGACATATCTTTGATAAAAAAATATGATTATGATTCGTGAAGTTGTAAAAATAGACGAAGACCTTTGTAATGGTTGTGGTGATTGTATACCTGCATGCCATGAAGGGGCACTGCAAATAATTGATGGGAAAGCAAGGCTTATCAGCGACCTTATGTGTGACGGATTGGGAGCATGCCTTGGACACTGTCCAATGGATGCAATTACCATCGAAGAACGTGAAGCTGAGCCTTACAATGAGACAAAAGTCATGGAAATTATGGCTGCAAAAGGTTTTAACACTGTGGTAGCTCATCTTAAACACTTGAAAGAACATGGAGAGACAGAATATTTACATGAAGGTGTTGCCTACCTCAAAGAAAATGTTGATAAATTGGAGTTTAATGTTAATCACGTATTAAAAGAGGTGCATCTTTTAGCTAATCAGGAGCATGAACATGGTGGAGGGGGTTGTCCGGGTTCCAGGACAATAAGCTTTGGACCAAAAAGCGAGGGTATAAATGGAGAGGATATGGTATCAGGAAAATCGGAGTTGAGACAATGGCCTGTACAGATGCACCTTATTAATCCAAATGCACCTTACTTCAGGAATGCTGATGTTGTGCTTGCCTCAGACTGCGTGGCTTTTGCCATGGGTGATTTTCATCAAAAGTATCTAAAGGGTAAAAGCCTTGCAATAGCATGCCCTAAGCTGGATGACGGGTTGGATGTTTACCTGGCCAAGCTTCAGGCTATGATTGATGATGCCCGGATAAATACCCTGACTGTAATGATAATGCAAGTACCTTGTTGCGGAGGTCTGCTACAATTGGCTCAGCAGGCAGTGGCAAAAGCAGGAAGAAAGGTTCCGGTTAAAGCTTTGGTAATTAGTCTTGAGGGAGACGTATTGTCAGAGCAGTGGGTGTAGTATATGATCATTATGGAGCCCTCACACATTTACACATTCTTGAATGGTCACTATGATAATAAATGACAACAAATGTCGATTAATATGATAAACAATAAGCATTAAACAAATTTAAAGCAATAATTTTAACAGGAAAAAAGAGTATGGAAAAGAAAGAATTTGAAAAAGGAGTAGTATCCAGGTTAAGCGGGTCAATTGATTATTCAAGTGATTCAATAGTGAGTAAAACTGTTTTAAATAAACAAACAGGTACAGTAACATTATTTGCGTTTGACAAGGGGCAGGGATTAAGTGAACATTCAGCTCCATTCGATGCAATGGTGCAGGTGATTGAAGGTGTTGGAAGCATTTATATTGATAAAAAACTGAATTCGGTTGAAGCAGGGTCATTTATTATAATGCCTGCAAACATACCTCATGCTGTGGAAGCAAAAGAGAGGTTTAAAATGCTCCTCACTATGATAAAAAGCGAATAACCAGAAAAAAGAAAGAGAAATATGATTTGAAGTATAAAAATATTACTTTCGTATACGTATGATACGCAGATTCATAAAGCTCACTCAACCTCCCGAAGACTGGCGAATACCGGTGATTATTATTTCCGGCATACTGGCAGGATTATTCATTTACTTAATTTACATCTCCAAAGCTCCATCCTATCTTTCTGATAATCCTGAGACTTGTGTGAATTGCCATATTATGGCGCCACAATATGCTACCTGGCAACATAGTTCCCATCGTGAGTGGGCTACATGTAACGACTGCCATGTACCGCATAACAATGTGTTTAACAAGTACTATTTCAAAGCAAAAGATGGTTTGAGGCATGCAACCATATTTACATTACGAAATGAGCCCCAGGTAATTTTTATCAGGCAGGAAGGGCAGGAAGTTGTTCAACAGAACTGCCTGCGATGTCATACTTATTTACTTAATGATGATAAACTAAAAATGAGGACGAGTGATTATCAGCATTTCAGGACAGATAGAAAATGCTGGGAATGCCATCGCGAGACACCTCATGGACGGGTGAACAGCCTGGCCAGTGTTCCTTATGCAAGGGTGCCTTTGCCTGAGAGTCCTGTGCCGGAATGGTTGAAAGGAATGAAGAAGGAAAGGAGTAATGAATGATAGGCAAAGAGATGTCATTCATAGTAATTGATTGTTATAAAGTGGTTATGAAGTATTTAGCGGATTGAGATTTTTCATGATAAAATCAAAAATATGAAATTAGAAGTATTACAAGCATATAATTTATCAATGAAAATAGGTGAAAAGATATTGAGTATTGGTGATCGCCGGGATTATATTGCAAAAGATACGATGGCAAAACAATTTGTTAGAGCAATTGATTCTTTAGTTGCCAGTTTAAGTGAGGGCTTTGGCTGGTATCATTTCAGCGATTCAAGGCACTTTGGTTACTATTCAAGGGGTTCATTATACGAATCAAAGACATGGATTACAAAGTCCAACAACAGGAATCTGATCAATGAAAATGATTACAAGGATATATTGTCTGAGCTTAACATAATAGCTGTTAAATTAAACAACTATATAAAATCTATCGGACGAAAAAATGGAGATATCATTAATGAAGCGATTGAAAATTATGGAGTAATTGACTTGGATCAGATATAAATAAACGATTCTTAATGACAATGACAACAAATGACAACAAATGTCTATAATTTACCAGGACAAAACCACCAGTATCAAAAATGAACATAAAACTAACAATAACATACAATGAAACCCATTAGAGAACAAATAAAGAATCGTCCCTGGCTGGGATGGGCACTGTTTTTTATTACAGTAATAATCGTGTTTTGCCTGGGATTATTAGCTTCATCCATTATGGAGCGAAGGACTGAAGCAGTATTTGCTTATACTCCCCAGGTGGAGTTCTCATCATTCGAACCACGCAATGAGATCTGGGGTAAAAATTTTCCGCGGGAATATCAATCTTATGAGCGCACCGCTGATACAAATTTCAGAAGTAAATACAATGGTTCGGCCATGATCGATATGCTTGAAGTTGATCCTCGCCTGGTTGTATTATGGGCAGGTTATGGATTTTCCAAAGATTATAATCAGGGAAGAGGGCATCATTATGCTGTAATTGATATTTGGAATACTTTACGAACAGGGGCTCCTATTGATGGAAAAACCAGCCCGATGCCCAATACATGCTGGACATGTAAGAGCCCTGATGTTCCCCGATTGATGAACAAACTCATTGAAGAAAAAGGTGATTTTACAGCAGGAGTGGCAGCTTTTTACCAGGGGACATGGGAAACAAAAGGATCGGAGATCGTAAATCCAATTGGTTGTGCCGATTGTCATGATGCGGCTACTATGAATTTACATATATCAAGGCCCGCGCTTATTGAAGCTTTTGATCGTACAGGCCAGGATATAACAAAGGTATCACACCAGGAGATGAGGTCTTTAGTTTGTGCCCAATGCCATGTGGAATACTACTTCGATAAACATAAGGCAGAAAACACTCAATATTTGGTTTTCCCTTGGGACAATGGGCTTTTTGCAGAAGCAATGGAAGAATACTATGATAAGATTGAGTTTTCTGACTGGACGCACGCGTTGAGCAAAGCACCTATGATTAAAGCCCAGCATCCGGGCTATGAAGTTTATCTTACCGGGACTCATGCCAGTCGCGGTGTTTCCTGTGCCGATTGTCATATGCCTTACATGAGTGAAGGTGGACAGAAATTCACAGATCATCATATCCAAAGTCCGCTTAACAATGTTGCAAACTCATGCCAGGTATGTCACAGGGAAGAAACGGATAAACTTATCAAGGATGTGTACTCCCGCCAGGATAAAATAATTCAAAACCGTGATAAACTTGAAGAGTTGTTGGTAAGAGCCCATGTTGAGGCAAAATATGCCTGGGAATATGGTGCTACTGAAAATCAAATGGAAGACATACTTAAAGACATAAGACATGCTCAATGGCGCTGGGATTATGCTGCAGCCAGCCATGGTGGTTCATTTCATTCCCCTGTTGAGATTAGCCGTAATATCTCAACAGGTATTGTGCTTGCCCAGGATGCACGCATAAAACTTGCCCGGCTTCTGGCATCTTTAGGCCATAACGAAGAGGTTGCCTACCCGGATATTTCAACAAAAGCCAAAGCGCAAGTCTTTGTAGGTCTTGACGAACCGGCCTTGCAAGCAGAAAAAGACAAATTTGTGTCAGAAGTGATCCCTGAATGGCTTACAAAGGCAAAGGAGAGGGAAGCTGGTTATAAAGTGATAAATCACTAACATCATACTTCATAATGCTTAATCTTGTATAAAGAGGAATGGATAAAAAAAAGAAGCATATTTGGCAATCGCCCTGGGGATATATTGAAAGCTTTTTGATAGCAGGGAGTATACTGATTATTGGTTGGGGGATAGACCTGATAACGCATACTCCTGTGCCTTTAATGCATTTTCCTGTTAATATTATTGCTTTTTTTACACTAATATTGGTAATGGGTTTACTATTCCGGGTATCAACGAAAATTAAGGGATTTAAATGGTTTTTTAGTGTGCCGGCTTCTTTAAGTGCTATTGTTTTATTTGCTGTTCTATCGCTAATTATTGCTTTGGTTCCTCAAACCCGCGATTTTTCAACTCCCTTGAGAAGCGTTACCAGTGGATGGGCATATTTTTTATCTTATCTATATCTCCTTCTGACATTAGGTGTTACATGGATAAAAAAAACAGTTGAGTATAAAACGACTTCGATTGGTTTTATCCTGAATCATCTTGGACTTTGGCTTGCATTGGCAGCTGCAGCCATTGGAGCAGGGGACAGGCAAAAACTTACCATGTATCTCAAAGAAACGGAAACCGTTTGGTATGCATTTAATGAAAAAGGGGAGTCTTTTGAATTACCATTTGCTGTTGAATTGAATGATTTTCAACTTGAGGAATATACGCCCAAAATAGCGATAATTGATAATCAGACGGGAGAGTTTATTAAGAAGGCAGGTAAACCTTTAATTACAGACTTTGTAGTAAATGACGAGATGGTATTTGGCGATTATACCTTTATAGTTAAAGAATATTATCCCTTATCATGGGAAATGGGGAATGTATATCAGCCGGTAAATACAATTGGAGCAACTCCTTCAGCGGGTATTCTTTTAACAGATTATGATACCCTTCAATGGATTAGTAGTGGTAGTTTTATGCAAAACCCGAGGATACTTAATTTAACTGATGATCATTCACTTATAATGCTAAAGCCGGAACCATCGCGTTATATATCAAAAGTGACATTGTATGAAAAGGATGGAGTAGTTACAAAAAACACAATTGAAGTAAACAAACCATTAAAAATCGGAGGATGGAAAGTATACCAGGTTAGTTATGACGATAATATGGGGCGGTGGTCTGAAACAAGCACTGTAGAATTGATTAATGATCCCTGGCTTAGAATTGTATATGCGGGGTGTATCCTTATGGTGTTGGGGGCTGCATACCTTATTTATAACGGTAAAAAAAGATAATAGAGCATGTGGTATCATTTTGAAATATTTGCACTTGTCACTCTCATCCTGTGGGTTACAGGGGTGGTATTGACCTTTGTCTCTTTTTTTGTGTCAGGAAAATGGATCGACTGGTTAATAGTGGTGGTTTCAGGCCTTGGGATTGCAACCCTTTTGTTGTTCATTATTATACTTTGGATGAAATTAGAGCGTCCTCCTATGCGGACGTTGGGAGAAACCCGCCTATGGTATTCTTTCTTTATAGCCATCATAGGCCTTATTGTATATCGCAAGTGGAGGTTCAACTGGTTACTGGCTTATTGTTTAATGCTCGCGCTGGTATTTCTCCTGCTCAATTATTTAAACCCTGATATTCATAATAAAGCGCTGATGCCGGCTTTACAAAGTATATGGTTTGTACCGCACGTAATTGTATATATGGTATCATACGCAATTCTTGCAGTTTCTTCCATTATCGGGTTTAAAGGTATTTATGAATTCTGGAGAAAGAGATTTTCAGAAGATACTCTAAAGTTAGGGGATAATCTGGTATATATTGGTTTTGGATTTTTAACCATGGGACTGGTATTTGGTGCTTTATGGGCCAAAGAAGCCTGGGGGCATTACTGGACGTGGGACCCAAAGGAAACATGGGCTTTTCTTACATGGATTGTTTATTTGTTTTATATTCATTACCGGTATAACAGGCCAAAGATGTACAAGACACATACTATTATAATTGCCCTTGCATTTATCGTCCTTTTAATTTGCTGGTTTGGAATAAATTACCTGCCATCGGCACAGAATAGCGTTCATGTATATTCCAATTAAAATGAGGTCATTACATAAATTAAAACTCCCTTTTTCTGTATTTGCTTTTATAGTTATTATGTTGTCAATAGTTCAATGGAAAGTAGAACGCCCCATGATTCTTCTTGAACGTTTTATTCCGGGTGGAGGATGGATCGAAATACCTTTCATTGCCTTTTATGGAGCTCTTATTGCATACAAAATGCAGGATCCTGCAAAAGTTCAGAAATGGCGAATTATTGCCTGGACTATTTTTTCATTCTTTTTTTTCTCTCAATTGATTATTGGACTTTTGGGTTACTCAAAATTTCTAATGACAGGCAAATTGCACCTGCCTGTACCCATGATGATAGTGGCAGGGCCTGTTTACAGGGAGCAAATTTCATTTATGACGATTTTATTCTTAAGTACGATAGTTCTTACCGGTCCTGCATGGTGTAGCCAGTTGTGTTATTTTGGGGCTATAGACGGACTTTTAGCAAAGGGAAAAACCAGTAAACAACCTGTCAGGCAAAAATGGAGAATAAAATCCATAATCCTTCTCCTGGTTATATTTGTTGCTTTGCTTCTTAAATGGATAAAAGTTCCAACCCTCTATGCAGCTTGTATTGCCGGAGGATTTGGTATAATTGGACTAAGCCTTATTTTATTTATTTCACGCAAAACCGGTAAAATGGTGCATTGCACTGCTTATTGTCCCATTGGAACAATTGTAAATTTTCTACGTTTTATCAATCCATTCAGGATGTATATTGACGAAAATTGTAATGTCTGCATGAAATGTTCAGCTTTCTGTAAGTATGATGCGTTAAATCTGAATGATATTCAAAAGTCTAAGCCGGGATTAACCTGTACTTTGTGTGGTGACTGTGTGGCTTCGTGTCACTCCAAATCGATCAGGTATAAATTTTTTGGTGTTTCGCCCCAAACTGCAAGGCGACTTTACCTTTTTTTGGTTATCTCATTTCATGCTGTTTTTCTCGCTTTGGCACGTATTTAATGAAACAATGGTTGAATTTTAAGGAAGTTTTCATGTATTGAATTCAACAATTCATACTGATTCTATGTTTTAATTTAAACAGAATTTTGTATTTTGCTTGCAAATTTATGATTTACTAATTAATACTATAAATAATTTACCATGAAGAAGATACTAATTGTTGATGATAGTCAGGATATGAGAGATTCATTGCAAGCCATCCTTGAAGAAAATGGTTTTGAGACAATTACCGCTTATAACAGCGAAAGCGCTTTAAAAGGATTGGCGGAAGGCAAACCCGATCTGATTCTTATGGACGTGATGATGGACAGCGAACAGGAAGGATTTGAAATTGTAAATGAATTAAAGAGTAAAAAGGAATATAGCGATATTCCTGTTATAATTGTTTCTGGTATTGAAGTGTTTACATGTTCTCAGGCTGCTGCAGAAATTGCCATTGAGATGAGAAAAGAATTTGAATACCATAATATGAATGTGATTGTGCTCAAAGATGCACTGGGTAACACAGGCATTGATTATATATCTGAACAGAATGGTAAAAGCATATTTTTAAATGTAAAAGGATTTCATGCTAAACCGGTAGTTCCTGAGCGACTGATTGACCTGATAAATAAATTCATTTAATAGTGTTTAAAAAAGGGCAGAGGGGGGTAGAATGGCTTATAAATCTGAGGTGGATAGCTGTTGTTGGGGTTCTCCTGGTAACATTCATCTCAGATAAATTTCTCAATATCAATGTTGAGCATGCTGCACTTTATCTTATAGCTATACCCCTTGTAGCCTTAAACTTTGTTTATATTTTCTTAATACGCAGGATCAGGGCAAATCCATTAAGTAAACCTTTTGCTGTCAATTATCTTATCAATATCCAGATTATTCTGGATATTATTTTGCTTACCATCTTTCTCCATTTTTCCGGTGGAGTGGAGAATCCATTTATCATTTACTATATTTTCCATATGATAATAGCTAGTATTCTATTATCGAAAAAGAACAGTTATTTTATTACTACGTTCATTCTCGGCACAGTTGGTTTAATGGTATTCCTGGAGTATTTTGAAATATTAAGACATTATCCGCTACATGGTTTTGTGGATGGGAATTTTTATCAAAACCCTAAATATTTAATTGGTACGGGCTTTATATTTGTTACCACTTCTTATTTAGTGGTTTATATGACTAATACAGTTACCGAAAAACTTAAGCAGCGGGAAGAAGCATATAAAAATGCCAATATCCAATTGAAAGAAAAAGATAAGATAAAGAATGAATATGTTTTTCAGGTGACGCATGATATCAAAGGGCATATATCTACTATTAAAAATCTTTTAGATGCTGCCAGCGTATTGAAAAACGACGAAAAGAAAACAGAATTTATACGAAGAGGTATTGACCGTACAACAAAACTTGCTGATTTTGTTAATGAATTATTGCGGATTACGAAGCTAAGATTGAATCATAAACTGGAGATGGCTCATTTTCCAATTCGGGAGATAATTCATGAAGTTGAGGCAAATTTTAAGCTGGAGGCTGAAAAAAAGAATATTCATTTCAAGGTGCAATTAGACGCAAATGCCGGAGAAGTATTCGGGAATAAGTTTTTACTTGAAGAAGCCGTTTCTAACATAGTGCAAAATGCCATAAAATATACATCTGACGGTGGCAATGTTGAGTTGAGTTGTTACCGGGTGGATAATGTGGTGGGTATTGAGGTATCAGATACAGGAGTTGGTATCCCTGAAGATCAATTAACAATGGTATTTAATGAATTCTTCAGGGCCGACAACGTAAAGAAAATGGAAAAAGATAGCAGCGGTTTGGGATTGGCTCTTGTTCGAAAGATCATTCAAAAGCACGAAGGTGAAATAAAATTGGACAGTAAACTTGGGGAAGGTACAAGGATCGCTCTACTAATTCCTTCGTTTGATCCACATAAACACCATGAGGGTGTAAATCTTAAATAAGCACGGTTTTACTGGATTTTTTCTTTTATTTTCCTTAAATTTATAGGATATTACTGGCTTTGTTGGTAAACATATAACTGAGAAATTATTTTGAGACAATACGTTCATGGATTTCAATATCTATTGTGTAAAACTTAAAAAATATGCATATGGTAACAGAAGTCTCCCAACCAAAGAAAAGGAACACCCTGATTATTATTCTTGTTTTAATAATTGCTTTACTGGTTACTTTTAATTTTTCGCAATTTATTAATAAAAACAGAATAAAGATATCCAGGCAGGAACTCATGGAAAATCATGCAAAGACCATGACAGAGCTGGAAGCTGCAAGAAGCGAGTTTTATAAGTATATGGGTATTAATGATCAGTTGGATGCTGTGATAAAAAAGGCCAACATAGATATTGAAGAAAAAGAGCAACAAATTTGGCAATTGGCAAGCGAGAATAAGTTAAAAGATGCCGAAAACAAAAAATTGATTTTTGAATTGGATTCCATCAAAGAGGAATATTTACATATCATCGACTCTCTTTTAATACAACAGCATGGTAATGAGGCGTTAAACAGTCGCATAAAAGAACTGGAAGCAGTGGTGACAAACTTGAATAAAAAGCTGGGTAATGCTGAAAGACTTACCCTGGAAAATATTGAAATTGAAGCAATGAAAGATGGTTTGGGAGGCAGATATCAAAAAACTGCCATGGCAAAAAAAACAGCCGCTTTTTCCATTTGTTTTGATGTGATGGCTAATAATACTGCACCATCGGGCAATACTAAATTATATGTAAGGATCATTTCGCCTGATGCAGAGGTTATCGTAAACAGTGAAAAGGGTTCTGGAACCTTTATTCATCCTGAACACAAAATAGAAGTATCATATAGTTTTACAGATGAATTTGACTACAATAATAAGTCAATGCATATTTGCACTGAGTGGGGAAATGAATCAAACTATAAACCTGGATTATACATTGCAGAATTGTATGCAAATAATAATAAAATAGGCTTTTCTACTTTTACATTAAAATAAGTATGCCAATGCATTAATCTCTTAACAAAGGATTATTGTTTTGATTTTAAAGTATAAACATCAGATCGACCGACTTATAAAATCTACAAAGCAAGTTTTTGAAGATTGTTGCCTGGGAAACGGGGCAATAGTGGCAGCTAACTCTTCCAATCCGGATTATCCCTCGGAAGCAAAGAACTATCAATTTGTCTGGCCGCGTGATGGCAGTTACATTTGCCTGGCGGCTAATCTTCTCTCAATGGATATTGAAGTTAATTTTTTTAACTGGTGTTCAAAAGCTGAAGGCTGGGCCAGGACAGGTCTGTTCTTTGAAAAGTATTATATAAACGGGCGTAAAGCTGCTTTGAGCTTTCAACCCGATCAAACAGGAATATTTCTATATGTATTAGGCGAGTTTTTGAAAAAAAAGAATTATGATCATTACATCCGCAAGCAGCTGGAATATATTCTAAAAAATACTGCTGATGGGCTTTGTAAATTATGGAACGGGAAACATCTTACGCGGGTTAGTCAGGACCTTTGGGAGGAACGATTATGCTTCCCTGACCTGGAGGAGAATTTTACATACTCTATTGCGGCCTGCAGTGCAGGACTGTTTTGTGCTTATGAGATATTAAATAATGAGAGATGGCTGGATGTTGCCGGTGAGATGCAAAAGTCTTTGATCAGGACTACCCATCCTTATTTTATAAGATCTTACGGAAAACATAGAGATGAAAGGGTTGATGCTTCATTGCTGGGATTGGTATGGCCTTACAGTATGGTTACGCCTGATGATGAGAAGATGATAAATACAGTAAAGCAAATTGAGAATTTACTTGTAAAAGGGAATGGTCTGTTCCGTTATGAGCATGATGAATATGATGGCTGGATGTATAAAAAAAATATTCATCGCAGGAAGGGTGCCGGCTATTGGCCATTACTCAATTTTTGGATGAGTATTTATTATCATGATCTTGGCAATAATGTGAAAGCTGAGGAATATTTTTTTAAAGTATTGGATGACCTCAAAGATAGTACTATACCTGAACAGATTTTTTTAAATGAATATCAGGTGGCGGTAAAACCACTTGCATGGAGTCATGCAATGTTTGTTATTGCCTCCTATAGATTGGGATATCTGACTTGAAATTATTGTACAAACCGGTTGAGTAATTTTCTAACATCATTATAGGATTCAACATTGTACTTTGCATAGGTGTTTTTCATTCCTACTTTTATAGTAAATGCTTTTGAAGGTAATTCCTCAAACAAGTATTCATCTGTCCAGTCATCCCCAATTCCAATGATAAAATCGTATTTATCGTCGGCAAGTTTATGAATAGCTGCCCTGCCTTTATTAACGCCACTATTTTTTACTTCAATCACTTTGTTCCCTTCCAAAATTTCAAGGTTGTGATTAGCGATAAGACTGGTAAGTTCATCTTTCATTTCGTTGGACCGTATAACCCCAAGTTCATGGTCAGATTTTCTGTAATGCCATACTAATGAATAATTCTTTTCTTCAATAAAAGAACCGGGGGTTCGGTCAACATACGATTCCAACACAGGCCTGATGATCTCTTTCCATTCCACATTCATGGGTTCAATTAACCTCCATTCATTTCTTTCAGGTTTCATCCATACGCCATGTTCGGCAATCAGTGAGTAGTTTTTATGCCCAAACCATTTAGTAAAAGTTTCTTTATCACGTCCGCTAATCAGCACAATTCGATTCTTTTTGTTAGAAGCAAGTTTGTCAAGTATATCATATAGTTGATTATCCGGAATAGCATCTTCAGGACGATTTTGAAATCCAACAAGAGTTCCGTCATAATCGAGGAAGAATATTCGTTTTTCTGCTTTTTTAAATCGTTTTAATATGGATGTTTGAATAGCAGGGGATAGTTTTTTAACTAAAAAGCGTGCCCTGTATGCCTCAACTCCACTAAGAGAATCCATGAAATCATTCGCCCATTTTTCAATATTGTATCTTTTCAAACGTTTTTGCAGGCTTGTATTACGTCCAATTTGCTCTTCATCTGACATGGTTAAAGCCTCGTTGAGAGCATCGGCAATTTCGCCGTAATTATTCGGATTGATTACAATGGCTTCTCCCATTTCCTTTGCCGCTCCCGCCATTTCACTTAGAATCAGAACTCCTTTTTGATCTGTTCGTGAGGCTATGTATTCTTTGGCAACAAGGTTCATCCCGTCACGGATGGGGGTAATAAGGGCAACATCACATGAGGTATACAAATCAATCAGGTTTTCGAAGGGCAGGGCGCGATAAAAGTACCATATAGGAGACCATTCAATCGTTGAGTATTGTCCGTTTATTCTGCCTACCAACTCATCTACCTCGCTTTTCATTAACTGGTAATGTTCAACATTTGAGCGTGAAGGGACAGATAACATGATTAATGTAACCTTTTCCAGGAATTTGGGATATTGCTTTAAAAAGTATTCAAACGCATAGAGTCTGTTGGCAATGCCTTTTGTATAATCCAGACGGTCGATGGACAAAACAAGTTTTACATCTTCACGCATAAGCACGTGCTTATCAAGATCCTGTTGAATTTTAGATCTGTCTTTGATAGAACGTTGCTTATGTGTAAGTGCAGCCTGGTGAAACTTATCGTAATCTATTCCCATGGGGAATGAATCTGCCACTACGATCCGGTCAACCATGTCGATCTTATTAAAACTAATCTCATATCCCAATAAGCGGCGAACTGAGCTGAAAAAGTGTCTCTCGTAATCATAAATATGAAAGCCGATGAGGTCAGCTCCCAACATGCCTTCAATAATCTCTTTTCTCCAGGGAATAATGCGAAAAACTTCAAAAGAGGGAAAGGGGATATGGAGGAAGAATCCGATACAAACGTCCGGTCGTTTTTCTTTTATCATTTTTGGCAAAAGAAGTAACTGATAATCGTGTATCCAGAGTTTATCACCTTTCTTTACATGTTTTAAGACAATATCGGCAAACTTTTTATTTACATCCTGATAGGCATCCCAGGTGTCTTGTTCATATTCTGTATATTGGGTAAAATAGTGAAACAGAGGCCAGATGGTTTTGTTACTGAATCCATAGTAGTACTTTTCAATATCTTCTTCCGTAAGGGGTACAGGTATACATTTTTCTTTTTGCAGGGCAGTGTCAATATTGGCTTGAACTTTTTTTGGGGTCTCTTCTACAGTCAAACCGGACCAACCTATCCAAATACTATTAGCAGAATCGTGAATAGATTGCATTCCTGTGGCAACACCTCCAACACTGGCCTGAACAAGAATTTCTCCATTTTCAATTTGTATATTTACGGGCAATCGGTTTGATACGATTATGATTTTACTCATTTTTGGGCTAAATTTGGTAGTTTCTCAATATAAGCTTTTAATGCCAAAATTAAAAGTTTAATTAGTATTAATTGGTATTTTTTAACGTGCTAATAAGGTGTTTTATGGATAATTTAAATTATGGGATTGTTGGGAATTGTCGCAGTGCAGCTTTAATTTCAGATAAGGGATCGATTGACTGGTGTTGCCTGCCGGAATTTAATTCATCTTCATTTTTTGCAAAAATCCTGGATGTAGATAAAGGAGGGAGTTTTGAGTTTTTGGTTGATGGGTCATATAAAATAAGTCAATCATATATACGTAAAACGAACATCCTGGTGACAAAATTTGAGAATGGGGAAGATGCTTTTGAAGTAGTGGATTTTATGCCGAGGTATTTAAACGATTCCAGGGGATATTACGCTCCACCCGATCTAATTCGCTATATTAAACATATTTCCGGGAAACCATCATTCAGGTTGAAATATGATCCCCGTCTGGAATATGCCCAATATACTACAAAAACAATTGTGACCGGTGAATATATTAAAAGTTTTACTACAAAGGGGGTATACGACTCAGCTTATTTATATACAGACCTGGATAAGGAGAAAGTTGTTAAAGGAGAATATATTGAATTGGTAAGTGATGCTTTTTTTCTTTTCAGTTACAACCAGAAAATTCTAAAGCAAACACTGGACCGTGCCTATTTAAAGTTACAGCGCACGAAGGTTTACTGGCTTAACTGGACGGAAAGGACTAAAATATTTGTTAAATATAACGAAGAAATACTTCGTAGTGCCCTGGTTTTAAAGCTGCTGAGCTATGATAAAAGTGGTGCGGTATTGGCAGCGGTTACAACTTCCCTGCCCGAGACAATTGGAGAAATCCGTAATTGGGACTACCGGTTTTGCTGGTTGCGCGATTCATCTATGGTAATAAAAGTGATGTCTTATCTGGGCCATCAGAATGTAGCTTCACGATATCTGAATTTCATTATAGATATTATACCTGATAAAGATGAGAAAATACAAATAATGTATGGTATAAACCGCGATAAGAAACTAACCGAGAAGGTGCTGGGCCATTTGAGTGGTTATATGAATTCTGCACCTGTTCGAATAGGTAATGATGCATATCGCCAAAAGCAGAATGACATATACGGCATTCTTATGGATGTTATATATCAGCAGTTTAGTATATTTGAAACCAGCCTGGAGCATAGTGAAGCATTATGGACTATTACCCGCAGTGTGGTTAAGATTGTGAAGGCTAACTGGCAGAAGCCTGACAGGGGTATATGGGAAATACGTACCGAACATAAACATTTCACTTTCTCAAAGGTTCTTTGTTGGGTGGCTGTTGACAGGGCCATTAAAATTGCTCAGCTGATAAGAAAAAATGAATATGTAAAGGATTGGAAGAAGCTGGCTGATAAGATCAGAAATGAAATAATGCAAAATGCATGGAATGATAAGCTTAAAGCTTTCACTCAGTATTATGGCTCAAATGACCTGGATGCTTCAACGCTTTTAATGGACTCTTACGGCTTTATTGATCCGAAAGATCCTCGTTTTGTAAGTACTGTAAAGGCAACAGAGAAAAACCTTTGCCGGGATGGGTTGATGTACCGTTACAAAAATGCCGATGATTTTGGATTGCCTTCTTCTTCTTTTACAATATGCACCTTTTGGCTTATTGAAAGTCTCTACAATATAGGTGAGAAGGATAAGGCTGTAGACATGTTTGATCAGGTATTAAAATACAGCAATCACCTGGGATTATATAGCGAGGATATTGATTTTAAGACCAAGCGGTTGCTGGGGAATTTTCCACAGGCATACTCGCATCTGGCTTTGATCGAGACTGCGATTAAGATTTCCGGGGGGTCGGTAACTGCTAATGGTAAATTATTAGAGTTTTTTCAGGGGTAGATTCAAAGTGTGATTTGCTTTCAGATTTGGATTCCCGATGCGCGAACCAGTTTATTTGGAATATGAAATCCGGTATTCAAGAAAATGATTGTATATGTCAGTAGCATATTATACCGCTTTCGGGATTACTTCGACTGGTTCATTTCATTTCACTGCCGTTCATGAAACGAAAGTCTCACAAATTTAATGACAAATATCACCTCCCATTAAGCCAATAAAAACGAGGAAACCCCTATTTTTGCCAAAAAAGATAAAATGCGAACCCTTATTCTATTCCTTTTGTTTTTACCCATCATTGTTTTCTCTCAAAAGGTAAACGAAATCTCCCGTTTAATTGTACATACAGATACCCTGCAATTTACCTGGCCGGATCATGCAATAAATGTAAAAGGGAGCAATGTACTGCCATTATTCTATTCGTCCGAAAATGAAATATGTGAGGTGCAGTTTTGGCTCAGCAATAAGGAGGCAGCGGTGAGGTTGTTATCCACAGCCGATTTTACGATTATTGACAGCCTTGTAAATATAGGTGAGTATTACAGGTTTAAGGTGAAATTTCAAAACCTGACCCAGTCAAGATTTCTTAAATTCAGCTTTCAGGTTACTTCTGATACAGAAAGTAAAATTCAGGATATCGCCCTGCAACCTTTTACATCTACTACAGCACAATTTATTGTGAATGACAATGAATTGTTTATCGGTGAAGAAAAGATCATTGAAATTGTTTCAAATAATCCGGATAATATCAGGTATAATAACGAGTGGAAAAGGCTTCAGGATGTAAGTTACAGGGTAGATAAAAACAATGGCAGGTTGTTCTTGCACCTTGTGCCTGAAAAAACAGGAAATATCTCAATAAGCCTGCCTCTTTCTGTAAATCAACCGGCTATGTCAGCTTCAAAAAAGTTTGTATATGACCTTCCGCCCTTAACAGGTTCTTTTGCAGTAAATGCAAGCAGGTTACAATTTTTAAGTGTTGATAAAAAAGAAATAACCTATGATGTGAATGCCCGTGGTGAAGGCATTGAACTTCAGATTGATGACAGCCGGTTGCTGCAAATACAGAAAACCTATCGTGTTGAAGAGCAGGAAGAAGCCGGGGGCGCATTGATCGCGGAGATATTTACCAAACAAAAGCTGGCAAATGGTAAGGTGCTTTGCACAGTACGACCATATAATTATCACAGGATATCGGAAGGATATTTATATATAAAAGACGGGGATATTGCCAGATTTATAACGAATGTAAGTATAACTCCAGCCACGTCTGTCACAAAAATAAGCATGCTTCGGAGTGGTGGTGAATGGAAAGAGTCAAATACCATCTACCCGGGTGAAACAGTAGAAATAAGGCTGGAAGGGGAAGGTTTACATAAAGCAAACTTTTATTTTGAAGGACTGGAGCAAGTTGTAGGTGATTCTTTACTGAAGAATGAGTCGCAGATAACCTATTCAATAAAGGTTCCACTTAACATCCCTTTAAAATCAATAAATATTTATAATGATAAGGAAGCTACAGGTAAAACTCTCAGAGTATCTGAATATCAAAAACCCCGTGATTTTGATTATATTTTTCTGTATTATGGTGATAAGAACAGGAGGGTGTCAGCTATAAGAGGGCCTATATTGTATGAGAAAACAGTTAAGGATGTTGTGCTATCTGTAAACCCCGACATTATAGATGAGGATGCGCTTTATGGAAGACAATTTCTGGATATTGAAGTAAGAATATTAGGGAAAAAGAACGAGTTAATAGAAATCAGAAACTTTGACAATTTAATATTTTGTCCCGGAGAGAAATCTCCGCGTTTTAACTTTTACCCGACAAAAGGATGCTTGAATGATGATATAAGTTTAAATAAATATTTGTCAAGAAAAACTTATGATCTGGAAGACTGGTCCAGGATTGTAATAAAGATCAGCGATGAGAAGGATAAATATGGAGAAGAAGGTTTTGAAAAGGAAGTGGAGCTGTTACTAAAAAAGAAGTATTCCTTTGATGTGGAAGTGTCTTTTCCTGCAGGGCTGATTACAATATCAAAACAAGAAGATGGCCAAATGGGATTTGGCAACCTGAGTGGTATCAGCATGGCTATGATTGCCCAGTTTAGTTTCTATCATCCTGAAAAAATTGCACGGTACAGGCCTTACAAGGTGGGAGCAGGTTTTCTGGCCTTCAACGCATTCAATTTTAGCGACAATGTAGAAGACAGGGATGTTGGTATCGTAGCGCTTGGCAGTTTATATCCGACAACCCGCGATGTGAAACTTTCGTTTCCATTATACATGGGGGGAGGATACTTTTTAAAAGACCAGCAATGGTTTTTCCTTATCGGGCCGGGGATAAGGGTAAAGCTCTAAAATGAATTCATCCGATGACTGGAAGTCATCGGATGAATAAAAAAGATTAAAAAGCACGCCTATTTATTTCTTCGGCTTTTAAGCTATGAATACAATATCCAATTTTAATTTACATACACCGGGTAAAAAACCTCCTGAATGACCTCCTTATGAGAATGCCAGAAGTTTTCTCTCACCCATTTTCGCAGTTGGGTCAAATCATAGGAATTTAACCATGCCAATGATTTATACAACTCTTTTTTGAATAATTCAGCGTTTTCCGCCACGTTCTGTATCACTTTTTTTTGATGTTCCAACATAACTATCGGTTTTTTAGTTCGACATTTTTCCTACATAAAAGTTACAAATTATTTTATAAAAAATAACGCAACAGCAGGAATTTTATTCCCGCTGTGGCATTAAAAATTTGTTAAGAAATCTTAATTTCCCTGGCAGGTTTTGGCTTTGCCTCTTCACGCTTAGGCAAAGTAACGTGCAGTATTCCATCATTGTAGCTGGCTTTGATCTTTTCACCATCCACTAAGTTTTCAGGAATGGTAAAAGTACGCTGAAATGACTGGTAGCTGAACTCCCTGCGGCTATACTTGCCCTTTTTTTCTTCTTTTTTCTCTTCTTGTTTTTCAGAACTAATTGTTAGCAGGTCATTGTCCAGGTTGATTTTAAAATCCCCTTTGCTCATACCAGGTGCAGCAACCTCAATCAGGTATTCATTATCATTTTCACTCAGGTTTACAGCCGGCAAGGTTGTGTTGGTTGATGAATAATTGGTATTCATCCAGTCCATCATATCCCCTTCTAAAAAACGGTCGAATAATGAAGGGAGAGATGGCGACATCATGTTGTTAATTCTTGAAAGTTTCATGGTAATATCCTCCATTATTTTGTATCTGTTTATCCTTATATTAGGATTTGCAGATGGTTAAACATTCATCGTTTCACATATATGTATTCAAATGCTATACCATGTTTTTTTTTAGCATAGACATTTTTTCGTTATGTACAGAATATCAGCGAGGTAGAAAAACATATGTCTGAAACGCCAGGATATCATATTGTCAAATTGACATACATCTGCTCTTTTTATTGACATATTGACATAATTCTCAATAATTTAAGTCAAAATTTCTTACTTAAAAAAAAATAAGCCCCTTCTTTTACTGATAAAAACTTTTATTTCAGATTGCAATTTGTAATTTTATCGGTATTCCGTATTTTTGTCAGCTGAAATGAATAGAGAACTAATTAATTAAACTTATGAGCTTTTTTGAATCCCCGGCCTTCACGTATGTTGTGCTACCTCTTCTGATCTTTCTTGCCCGCATAGTTGATGTTTCCATGGGGACCGTTAGGATAATCCTTGTTAGTAAAGGAATGAAACGCTGGGTTCCCTTTATAGCATTTTTTGAGATACTTATCTGGATTGTTGCTATAACCCGCATAATGAAGCATCTTGACAATTGGGTATGTTACATAGCTTATGCAGGTGGTTTCGCAACCGGAAATTATATAGGAATGATCATTGAAGAAAAGCTGGCAATGGGGCACGGACTGGTGAGAATAATTACAAAAAAGGCCGCTGATGAATTAATTGAAAGACTTAGAAAATCAGGCTATGGGACTACTGTGCTCGATGCTCAGGGTGCCGATGGCGCGGTGGCAGTTATATTTGTAATAGTTGACAGGAAGAATATAAAAGAGGTTATTGGTTTTGTTAAGGAGTTTAATCCACAGGCTTTGTATACCATTGAGGATATAAGGTATGTCAACAAAAATATATTCTTTAAAAAGAGGTAAATGAGGCTAACATTTCAATACATTCTTATTCTCTTGTTTATCATTTCTAAGTTCTCTGTAAATGCTCAAACAAGTTATGAGTTGAATGATTTTATAGGTTTATTTAAAGAGGACTCAATTATTACTAGTGAACAGTTTAAACTAAAGGATTCTGAAATGATAGCAGATTCATTTCTTCTTAAATACTTGAAAATAAATCCTGAGAGTAACACCTCTTATTGGGCTTGCAGGATGGAAAAAAAATATGATTTTAACCTGCTGGAAGTGTACATTAGTCATTTGGCTAAACCACCATCAAGTGAAACATTTCTTTATACCATAGATAATGAGGGTAATTATCTAGGTTCCATTTCTGCAGGTTATAATAGTCCGGGTGATGCAATATCCAACTATACAGGGTATTTTGAAAGACATGGCAATACATTTAAAGTTGTAAACACAGAAAGTAAAATTAAGGACTTATTTTTAACTGATACCTCTGATGCACTAAGTTTCAACCATTCAAGCACAATAATATATCACTTAAATGAAAAGGGTAAATTTGAAAGAGAGATAAATAATCAGAAATGAAATTAAATCTTTAACATTTTAAACTACGACTACTGAATTATCCGTATGAAACTCGTTTGGAGAATAGCTGTCCGCTTTATCGTCATTAATCCAGGTTTTCCCGTCAACAATATACTTAAACTGGTATTCTTTCCCTTTATCCAGGTTTACAGATACAGTGAAATCCCCGTTTTTTAATTGTTTCATGGGTAAGTCTTTTATATTCCAGTCATTAAAAGTACCGGCAAGGTTTACTTTTTTTGCTGAGTTTACTGCATTTTTTGGTACTTTAAAAGTTACCTTACATACAGGTTTTGATTCTGAATATTGCTTTTTTAGGCTCATATTTATAATTTTTAGAATTTTCGGCTTCACATAAAATTACATAACTTTTTTGGTGAAATCACAACTTTTGTGTTAAAGAATATATAATTTTTTAATACAAAAATGTTTTATTTAGAAGGGAATGAGTTGTTCTTGATGTTTTGTTCGGATTTCACCTAAAAATGCTATTTTTGGAGATATTTTAGTAAACTACACCATGGTTCCTGATCGTAAAAAAAGAATTATACTAATTCTTGCGTGCTTTATTCTAACATCATTATTACGTGGGCAACCTCTTTCTTTTACACTTAAGCAAATATCAACAAACGAAGGATTACCCGGATCAACTGTGCGATATATTGAAGAAGACAAAAATGGTTTTATTTGGTTAGGTATTGAGGCAATGGGAGCTTGCAGATACGATGGTAGCAATTTCGTATACTTTAGATCAGATCCAACAAGTAGTACTTCCCTGTCAAGCGATTATGTCACCTCCATTTTTTGTACTGACAGTAATGTGGTATGGGTAGGAACAGAGAATGGGCTCAATCAGTATGATGCTGCAAATGGAAATTTCAAGAGGTACATTTATAAGCAGGAAGATCCTGCAACAAAGGATTATAAAATAAATGTAATCCTGCAAAACAAACAGGGTCAGATTCTCATAGGTTCAAACAAAGGTTTGGAGGGATTAAATAAAGAAACTGACAAATTACAATCATTTTTTCCTTTTCCTGAGATGATCGATTCATCTTTCAAAGATTTAAGAGTAAATGCATTATTGCAGGAGGATAACGATGTATATTGGCTTGGGACCAGACGTGGCTTATATTTGATCGATATTAAAACAAAAACCTACAAACGATATTTAAATAGTAATACATTTGATAATTATCATAGTGACTGGATTCATGGGATGAGTCATAGTGAAGATGGAAAATCTATTTATATTGCAACGCATAGTGGTTTGTATGAATTTAATAAAACCACGAAGGATTTTACTCTCGTACATCTTGGTCTTATAGGCAGGGAAGAAATCAGTTTTGCTGGTTTTTCAAATATTATAGTAGATAATAACCTGATATGGTTATCATCATTTAATAATGGTGTTGTGGTTATTAATCCTAAAAAAAAGGATGAGAAATTAGCGGAGTTTAATGAACGGATTAATGAGGTAATTAAAAGTAAAAGTATAAGACATATTTTTAAAACAAGTTCAGGAAAGATATTAATAGCTACGAGGTTTGAAGGTATCTACATATATGATAAAAAACAACTTACATTTCCACATTGGACCAAAACGGATAATAACGGACTTAGCGATAATTATGTATTATCAATACTAGAAGATGCAAGTAATACGATTTGGGTGGGAACAAAAAGCAAGGGTTTGAATCGTTTAAATGAGGGCGAGGGGACATTTAAAAAATTTTACTTTTTGAATAGCGAAGGGAAATTAATTGAATCATATAACAGGATTGAAGTGATATGCCAGGATAAAAAGGGAACAATGTGGCTTGGTACACCGGCAGGGTTAGTGCGGTTCAATCCTGTAAATGGAAGTTATAAGTACTATGAATTTAAACCATTAAGCTCTATTTTTGAAGACAGTAAAAATATTTTTTGGATTGGTACTATTTCAGGATTGTATATATTTGACAGGGAACGTGAAAAGTTTATCAAAGCACCATTCGATTTTGATATTTTTAAAAATGAATCTTATTCTATAACACAGGTATTTGAAGATTTTTCTGGCAATATTTGGATAGGCACAAGTGAAAATGGTCTTTATGTCCTGAATAATGAGCGTACAACACTTGACATATACAAGAATTATATTGACAGGCCGTGGGGAAACGGGGGCAATAGTATTAGGGATATTTTTCAGTCAAAGGATAGTACATTATGGATTGCTACGAAATTTGATGGGATCCATAATTTTAATCCTACTGACAAGAGCTTTGTTCATTATACAGTGAAGGATGGATTACCATCCAATTCCATTTATTTCATTCTCGAAGATCAGGAAAACTATTTATGGCTCGGGACCGAAAAAGGAATTACAAAATTTGACACAAAAAAAATTGTCTTTCAAAATTATGATGCAAGCTATGGACTGCAAAGTAACAGTTTTGAGTTGCTGGCAAATTGTACATGTCATGATGGGACTATGGTTGTTGGAGGTCACAATGGATTTAACCACTTTAATCCTTCTGATATTGAAGCTGATACAGGTTGCCCCAATCTAATTCTTCTTTCAATAATGTCTCAGGATGATGTAATTGCCAGAGATATAAAAGGGAAAAAAAGTTTAAAACTTAAATATTGGCAAAACTTTCTTTCGTTTGATTTTACACAAATAGATTTAATAAATGCCCGTACATCTGAGTTTAACTACATGTTGGAGGGCATAGATGAACGATGGATCAAATCAGGAAATATTGGTTACGTAAGTTATACAAACCTAAAACCAGGTCATTATACTTTTAAGGTAGCAGCAAACCATCCATCACCATTATGTCATATTAACCCCATTGAGGTATCAATATATATTAAACCACCCATTTGGAGAACTGGATGGGCATACATATTTTATGTTTTACTGTTGATGTTTGTAAGTTGGATTGTTTACAGAATCTCAACTATGCGTGCAAGATATCGCAGACAAGAAGAAATGACTCAAATGAAATTAAGCTTTTTTACCAATATTTCTCACGAATTCAGGACTCCGATAACCCTTATCATTAGTTCGTTGAGAGATATTATGAGGGATGACCTTTTCTTAAAAGAGGGTAAGCAAAAGTTTGATCTATTATCGCGCAATGTGACACGTTTACATAAATTAATTAACCAGTTTCTTGATTTTAGGGCAATTGAGCATGGAGTGAGAAAAATGGAATTGTTTTACGGCGATATCATCGCATTCACCCGAGAGATATTTCAGCTATTTAGTGATATGAGCCATGAAAAGGAGATACAATATACATTTGGGAGTGAAAAGGAATTTTATAAAACATGGTTCGATCCGGATAAGATTGAAAAAATAATGATTAACCTGTTGTCTAATGCATTTAAATTTACACCTTCAGGAAAATCTGTAAAAGTATCCGTTTCATTTATAAAAATGAAAAGGTTGAAAGGAATTAACCTGAGCCAATTGGTGCCATCAAAACATGGCATTGAACATATTGAAATAAAGGTTGCAGATAAAGGAATTGGAATGAATGAAGATCAGAAGAGGTATGTTTTTGAGGCATTCCATTCAGAGAAAGAAAATAATCCCACAGGAATGGGTATCGGATTATTCTACATAAAACGTCTTATTGATCATTACAAGGGGCAGATTAAATATGACAGCACATTTGGTGAAGGTACTATATTCACTGTACAACTTCCATTAGACAAAACTTATTTTAAAGATGTAAGAATCCATGAGAAAGAACTGGACCTTGTTCAGTATTTTCAAACCATTGATAACACCCTGCTTTATAATCCGGGAAAGTATACCGCTGATACATCTGCTTCTTCAGGCAAGTACTCCATTCGGGAGGGTGAAGCAGTAAAGAGCGAACAATCTTTGATTTTAATTGTTGAAGATGATAACGAATTGAGAGAATATCTGGCAATTGAGATGGCCAAGAATTATCGTATATTAAAAGCGAAAGAAGGGGTTGAAGGATTAGCTCTTGCAGTGAAACATAATCCTGATTTAATCGTTTCTGATATTATGATGCCGGGAATGGACGGTATAGAATTATGTGAAAATATTAAAACCAATATTCAAACAAGCCATATTCCAGTGATTCTGCTTACGGCAAAAACAACTCTGGAAAATAAAATAGAAGGTTACCAAACCGGAGCTGATGATTATGTAACTAAGCCGTTCGATACGCCTTTATTGCTGGTAAGAGCAAGTAATTTAATTGAAAATCGAAAAAAACTCAGAAATAAGTTCTCATCAAAATTAGAATTTGATGTGAAAGATGTGTCGAACAATGATATTGACAAACAATTCCTTGACAAACTTATTTCTTACATTGAGAATAACCTTCCCGATAAAGATTTATCAATAGAGAATATTGCTGCAACGATGAACATGGAGCGAACTACATTATATAAAAAGGTGAAAGTTCTTATTGGAAAAAGTCCAAGTCAATTTATAAATGAGGTTAAAATAAAAAATTCAATAAAACTTTTGCGCTCAGGCAATTATAATATTAGCCAGGTAGCTGATATGACTGGATTTAGTACTCCTTCCTATTTTTCATTGACATTTCAGAAAATCTGCGGTAAAACACCTACAGAGTTTTTGAAGGGAGAATTGTAAGCCATATAAAGTAAAATCGGTTATTTATAAACTTTATTTTCCTATTTAAAGTTTGAGGTTTTCAAGATTTCAACATAATTGAAATTCAAATCAACATAATTGAAATGGCCTGGTTTGTATTCGTCTTATTTTTGTGGTAATATTTTTATTACTATGAACCGTATTAGTAAAATAGTATTACCAGCATTAATGATTCTTTTCTTTGGGATATCATCCCGGGCTGCTGAATTAAATTTTAGTGTAAACAGGATTTCTGCTCCTGATGCACTTTCATATAAATGGTATTATAATGGGATAGAGTTAGATGGTGTTGTGGGGCAGGAAATCTACATCATGGGTGTTGGAGTCTATCAGGTTACTATGAAGTATGAAAATGGAGAAGAAAAAATAGCAGCCACTACCGTGCCTCCTAAATCAACCTCTCCAAGAAAAATTTATATCATAGGGGACTCAACTGCTTCATATTATGATAGTAATTCATATCCGCGTACAGGTTGGGCAATGACATTACAACCATTTTTCAATCAAGATTCAGTTTTAATAGTTAATAAAGCATTAAGCGGAAGGAGTTCCAAGAGCTACTTAACTGATGCAAGTGGATGGCCAACGGTTTATCCTGCATTACGCGAAGGAGATTTTCTTTTCATACAATTTGCGCATAATGATGAAAAATCAGATGATCCCACCCGGTACACTGAACCCTATACTACCTTTAAAGAATATTTAAGTATATACATAGATACTGCCAGGAGCAGAGGGGCATATCCGGTGCTTCTTACACCCATTCATCGTAATAGTAGTTGGACGGGCGATCAGATTAACAATACTCATGGGGATTATCCGGATGCAATGCGCCAATTGGCAAGTGAAAAAAATGTTCCATTAATTGATTTAACTGCAAAAACAGAGATATTACTTGAAAGAATGGGTAAGGTTTATAGTACAGATAGCGTTTTTAATAATCTTCCGGAAAATACATGGATAAATTACCCGGAGGGAAATGAAGACAATACCCATCTTCAGGAGAATGGTGCTTTTCAAGTATGCAAGCTTGTTATGGAAGGCATTGCAGAATTGGATACAAATCCATCAATTGGATTGATTGTACCTTGTGCAAGAGCTGCTACAATTATAAGGGTTGGTGTTAGTCCTGCAATGATTGGGAAAATAACTGGAGCAGGGGTGTTCCCTGTTGGGCAGCAGGTAACTTTAAAAGGAACTGCGGTGAATGCTTCGAAAGGACTTGTGGTATCTGCATGGACGCATAACGGAGATACAATCTCAAGGAGCAAGGATTATTCTTTCATTTTGGATTCGACATGTCCATTTCTTACAGCTATTTTTGATACAGGTTATTTAGTAAATGTAACAACAAACATTTCCAAAACTGCTACAATTTACGGAAGTGGAAGATATGCCAGCGGGTCCCCGGCTACTATTATTGCTGCAGCCAAAGCTGGATTTGAATTTGTTTGTTGGACCGAAGGCGAGGATACCATAAGTCTCGACACAGCTTTATCATTTGTTATGGAACCTCAGGAACGCAATGTTGTTGCTAATCTAAAATCATTAGTGGATGTGAAGAATATTAGTATTTCTGAAAAGATTAGGGTTTTCCCTAATCCATCCCACTCAATCATAAATATAAGTTCCCCAATAAACATTACCCGAGTCCAATTATTTGATATTGCAGGGCATTTACTTTACGACAACCAAATAGGGACAAATGAAACAATAATAAACTCAGCAAATCAGGAAGCTGGTATCTATATTATTAGCATATATACCGAACAAGGAATTATTCAAAAGAAAGTTCAAATTGTTCATTAATAAAAGAATAAAGGATGAAAACGGTTATCACATTTTTAATCATAGTATTTATAAGTTTTAATTGTTTAAATCTTGCAGGGCAAACATTGGAGGAGAAGCTTGCAGGGAAAATTAATTATATCGTTGATATAAACGGAGGAGGGAATAGTACTTCTTTAGTTGCAGCAATCAATGCAGCTCCTAATAGCAGCGCTACTCCATATGTTATATTCATAAGAAACGGGAAATATGTTGAGAAAGTTGAAATCCCTTCCAACAAGAGCAATTTGATAATAATTGGGGAGAGTGTCGACAGTGCCATTATTTCATGGAATGATCATAGTGGATCGGGCGTTATTTATAATGGGATAATTAGCAGCTCTATAGGTAAAGAAATTGGAACATCCACTTCCCACACTTTATATATTGATGCCGATAATGTTACGATTATGAACCTTACTGTAGAAAACAGTGCAGGAGATGTTGGCCAGGCTGTGGCTATCAATTTGGGAGCTGACAGGACTACTGTTGTAAGGTGCCGTTTAATGGGCAACCAGGATACTTTTTATACCTGGGGAGGGGGACGTTTTTATATAAGGGATTCCTTTATTGAAGGGGATGTAGATTTTATTTTTGGCAGGGGGACGGCGTTATTTGATAGCTGTCAAATTAATTCGAATATAAAACCTAATGGGGGCGGACATCTGACCGCGGCATCCACAGATACACTTTGGAAATTCGGCTATGTTTTCAGGAATTGCAAAGCGACAGCTAATCCTGGGGTTACAGGTATTACCCTTGGAAGGCCCTGGCGTCCCAATGCACAAACTGTATTCATGAACACTTTTATGGATTCTCATATCTCTGCTGTTGGATGGACTGATTGGGATGGTAAATCAGCAACTTGTTATTATGCGGAATACAATAATTCAGGTCCAGGATATGTACCGGCATCCCGTGTTGCCTGGTCTCATCAGCTTGATTCTGCCGAAGCATCAAAATATACAATAGATGCAATATTTGCAAGTGATGTTAATCCTTCACCATTTAGTTCAAACTGGGTGCCAGGATATAAAAATGACAGTACATATATTATACTTAAGAACAATACGGATCTTTTATATAACGATACATCATTTAACAGGCCGGAACTTGTTGGACTGATAGTAAACGACTCTTCATTGGGAAATTTTAACGCAAAAACTACAAGCTATTCTTTTGTATTACCATATGGGACAGTAGATGTGCCTTCAATTACAGCTTTGCCACTCGATAGTTTAGCGTCAGTGACAGTTACAAATCCTGACGCTTTACCGGGAAGTGCTAAAGTACACGTTGTTTCGCGTAATAATGCCTATCGGGATTATACTATTGCATATACTATTGCCACAGGTTTGAGCGATCTGATAGATGAAATGGATTTCAGGTTACTTACCAATCCGTGCCAGGAAGCATTAAGATTTGAGTTGTCAAATAAAAGAGTAAATAAAATTACTGCTAAAATATATTCTATTACCGGAGTCATTTTAAAATCAAAG
This sequence comes from Bacteroidales bacterium, assembly GCA_016926235.1. The sequence goes on from JAFGOZ010000221.1 coordinate 80,498, forward strand.
GTTTTTGATGATGTAACAGATGGCAGGAATACTTATATTATAGATACAGGTGATCTTCCAAATGGAATATATATTCTTACTTTAAGTGCAAACGGAAGCCGTGCCAGTTTTAAATTTTTAAAGGATCAATATTAATTCGATATAGGATACTTAAGATTAAACTATTGGTGTAGTTTGTGGGAAATTCCGGGTGTAAAGGCGGTGCCTTTACCCCGGAATTTTTACTTTTAGGTGAAAATGAATTTAGCTTAGGCTAACCCTGTTGCCATCTGTAAAAATACCGCATGGGTATCAACACAAAAATCCAGGCGAGCTGGGAAATAATAAAGAACACGTTTACTTCCCCGGTAAAATAAATAGCAGTTATAGTTACGCCAATCCCAATATTATTGGCACCGGAACAAACAGAATAACTAATACGTTTAGCTTTGTCAAATTTGAACATCATAAAATAGCCCAGAAGATAAAAAACTAACAAACCAGCTAAAGAAACAAGCGTGTAAAGAACTACCCTTTGAGGATTGTTGATCACAACCTCTTTATTATGAGATATGGCAACCAGGTAAATAACAATTAATCCTAAAACGGTTATTAACGGGGTGTTAGTGGTCAAAAAAGACCTTACCTTGCCCAGCTTTCTGATCGGGATATGCAATACAAAAGGCACAAGTATGGTATACAACATGGTCATAAACATTTTCCCGCTGTCCAGGTTAACTTTTTGTGCAAGTACCAGCTGGCTTATAAAGGGTATGGAAAGTATTGAGAGGAAGCTGCTAAAAACCAATATTTTTAGGGCCAGGCTTACCTCCCCGTTAAACATAAGGGCAAAAGCAGGGGAGGAAACAGCTGAAGGCATTAATAATAGTAAAAAAAACGATAATGCATAGAATGGAAAAATTGGGTTCAGGATAAAATATACAGCTAAAGGCAACACCAGGAAGCGGACGGTGAAGAAAAACAAAACAGGTTTCATTTCCCCGCCAACCAGTTCTTTATTGAGCCCTACCCTAAAAAACGAAGTAAAGATAATTACCCCAAGCGATATAATTATTGCATCTGCCGTATTAACATCCGGTACGGGTATTATAAGTCCAAGAAAAGAGGCAACGAGCATAATTACCCCAAAAAAACGGTTTATAAAGTTATTAATAGCTAACATATTTAATTGCTTTTTAATTGATAGGATACAATAATAATGATATATTGTTTAAAGGAACATAAAATAAAACAGAAACCCTTCCGTGTTGGAAGGGTTTTCTATATGACTGTTTATCTTTTGTCTATAGGAATATACTCTTTTTTCCCTTCCACACTTTTATATGCAGGGCGTATAATACGACCTCCGGAAATAATCTCCTCCATACGGTGCGCACACCAGCCTGTAATTCTTGACATTGCAAAAATCGGAGTATAAACCTCAGGTGGAATTTGAAGCATATTGTATACAAAACCAGAGTAGAAGTCAACATTAGCACATAATACTTTGCTTACACCTCTTACTTCTGCAAATAATTTGGGCGTTTCATCTTCAATAATGGTATAAAGATGGTATTCTTTTTCCCTGTCATTTACTTTTGCTAGTTCTTCGGCATACTTTTTAAGGATTATGGCACGTGGATCACTCATTGTATAAACCGCATGGCCAATGCCATAAACGAGTCCGGTTTTATCATATGCTTCTTTATTCAGTATTTTCAAAATATAGTCCGATACTTCTTTTCTGTCCTCCCAATTTTTAACATTCTGCTTTACATTATCCATCATATTCATCACTTTGATGTTTGCGCCACCATGCTTTGGTCCTTTTAAGGAACCTATCGCTGCTGCTATAGCAGAATAAGTATCGGTATCAGAAGATGTAACCACATGAGTAGTAAATGCTGAGTTGTTACCTCCACCATGTTCTGCATGAAGAATGAGTAAAATGTCTAGAACCTTTGCTTCGAGTTCTGTGTATTTTTTATTTGATCGTATCATTCTCAGAAAATTTTTGGCAATTCCGATTCCTTTCTCAGGATTATGAAGATACATACTCTTGTTGTCATAATAATGCGATTTAGCCTGGTATCCGTAGGCAATCAGGGAAGGAAAGCGGGCAATCAGTTCAATGGAATGTCTAAGCACATTTTTAATACCCAGGTCATCAGGATTGTCATCATAAGAATATAGCGCAAGTACACCTCTGGCAAGTTTATTCATAATATCACTGCTTGGAGCTTTTAGGATCATATTTTCCTTAAAACCAGCTGGTAATTCCAGTGAATCATCAATTAATTGTTTGAAATAATCTAATTCATCTTTTGTGGGAAGTTTTCCAAATAAAAGTAAGTATGCTACTTCTTCAAATCCGTCTCTATTCTCAGCATCAATGGCAGTAATGATTTCATTAATTTCAATGCCTCTGTACCTTAATTTACCTTCAACAGGAATAATTTCTTCTTCTTCTTTAATATAACCCGTTACATTTCCAATTCTGGTTAATCCGGTTAAAACACCACTGCCATCTTTATTTCTTAGGCCTCTTTTGACATTATATTCATCATACAAGGTTTTATCAATCATGTATGCTTGATCAAGGCCTGCAAGTAATCGTTCAAATTTCATAGTTTATTGTTTTACAGATTGTGAGAAAAAAGGTACTGAAATACAATTGGATTTTGCGGATACAATAATACACAAAGATTAGCAATTTATCGCAATGCATACCCAATTTTTAAGGCGTAAATTTGAAAAAAGATATAAACAATGATAATTACCCCTTGCTTAAAAAGTGGGGAATGATGATTATTTACTTGTTTTTCATTTAATATAGAATCTTTGGTTGAAAGTTAGTTTGAATCATTCTTTTAATATCTTTGCATAAGGCCAGAGATTCGATAAATTATTAATTTAATGCCTCTTTAGCTCAGCCGGTAGAGCAGCTCATTCGTAATGAGCAGGTCGTGGGTTCGAGTCCCATGAGAGGCTCTTGTTTTAAAGCCGGAAGCCGGAAGACCGAAGTATTTTGATTAGTTTGTTTCTTCTGACTTTCGGCTTCGGTCTATTTTATCAGTTTTACATCTTTTACGGAATCCTTATGGGAGAGGTCAAAATCGCCAATATTTTGGAGATAATTGGGATTAAGGCCTTCATAGCGTATTTCTTCCATGAGTTTATTAAACTCCACCGAACTTTTAATTTTTGTGGAACGGGGATGTTCCCAAGGGATATCTACATCCTTTAGAATTTTTGCGCCTTCTTCCCCTTCGTTATGTTTATAATATTGGGAGATCACTATTAACCGGGTGCCCATAAATATAGCTTCTTCGAGGCTGTGTGTAACAAATAACACTGTTTGTTGAGTCTTTTCCCATTGCTCTAGTGTAAAAACCTGCATTTCTTCCCGTGTTCCCTCATCCAAAGCTCCAAATGGTTCATCCATCATAAGTACTTCAGGTTGCATTATCATAGCTTGTGCTATTGCTGTACGTTGTCTTTGCCCACCTGATAATTGATTTGGGTACTTGTCAGCATGTTCCAGCAATCTTACTCTATTAAGGTATTCATCTGCTTCCTTTCTAAATTCTCTTTTTTTTCTTACATATCTGATAGGATGATGTATTGGTTCATACAAATCAAATACTTCTAATTCCTTTCCAAACATAACATTCTGTCGAACGGTTTTATGCGGAAATATTGAATAGCGTTGAAATACAACTCCTCTGTCCCGTTCGGGTCGTTTAATTTCTTTTCCTTTGAATAATGCTTCCCCGGAAGTAGGTCCTTCAGAACCAAGAATTAATCTAAGAGTAGTAGATTTTCCGCATCCTGTCGGCCCAACTATTGTCACAAATTCTCCTTTTGAAATGTTCAAATCAATGCCATTTAATATAACCCGGTCATCATATTGTTTATAGACATTTTTTAGTTCTATGATATATTTGCTGTTTTCCATACTTGTATCTTATTAATTTTTTTGCCATTCATATCTTCTCTTTATGTGTCTCCTGAGGAGAAAATCAATGAGGAATGCTAGAAGACTAATCCATATTACATAAGGAATAATGGTTGCCATATCCATATATCGACGTACAACAAAGATCCTGTATCCTAAGCCTGCTTCTGCAGCAAGTGCTTCGCCTGCAATTAAAAACAGGATGATGGCCTTAAAATTCAGCCGGAATGTATCTAAGACTTTAGGAAGAATTTGTGGAAAAACAATTTTATAAATAATCTCATGTGTACTTGCATGTAAAGTCATCCCTTTGGTAAGTTGTTCTGAAGGTATGTCTTTTACCCTTAAAAATGTATCTAAAATTATAGTAGGGGCAACACCAATTACAATCAATGATATCTTTGCGGTTTCGTCCAATCCAAATACTATGAACAATATGGGTAATACTGCTAAGGCCGGTATTTTATCAAAAAAGAGGATGAACCTGTATAGCAGTTTTTCAAGATAAGGGAACATGGCCATATACAGACCTATCAAAAAACCAACAAAAATAAACAAAACAGCCATGAGCACCCTGTAACCACTTGCCTTTGTGTCTGTCCATAGCTGCCACTCCCCTTTTTTTAGCATCTCCCAATGTTTTCCTTCTTTATACGCTTCTTTAAGGGTTTTCGGCTCATCATTAGGGATAAGTTCTCCATCATCGTCATATTCCTGCACGATTACCGGCCTGAATACAGCTTTTTTAAAACTGTCCCACATCTGTGTTGGTGTAGGTATCAATTTGTCCATAGGATTTTCCTTATGTCGCTTATTCGAAGAATAACCGTATAGTGTAATTAAAATTACAAATAACGCAATTCCTAGCAGAATTGAAGAACCTTTACCGGGTTTGGCATTGATATCAAAAAACATGGCAAAATGCGTTTAATAGGTGAATAAAAGAGTTTCACGCAAAGAACGCAAAGGTTTTTATATAAACCAGAATGCGTTCTTTGGGTGAGATTTTCTTAGTTGCAATTTCTTGTTAAGTCTCAAGTTTCTATTGAATTGTTCCCTGCATAAAGGAAGCATCAAAATAGAACAGAACATTATTAGCATTTCCTAATACTGTTCCATCCGGGAACTGAATGCCAATATCTTCAGGAGAAGTAACCCTGTCGCCAAGTAATCCATATTTAAAACAGAAGTTTCTTACTCTTTTCATATTGGTTTTAATTTCTTCCCCTGACATATAATCAACAGCGTCCTGTGCCTTATAGAACATGGCAGTTGTTTTAAGTTGGGCTTTGTATTCAGTAAGGCTCGATCCCCCGGCTTTTGCCATTACTTCTAAAGCTGCATCGGCTTTTGGTCCACGCGTGCTCATAATGGTCATAACCTCGAACCATATCTCATTAAGAGCTTTGGCCAGGTTCGGATTAGCGTCCAATACTTTTTTATTTATCATCATCATATCCAGTATTTCACCAGGTATTTGTGAAGAGTCAAATATTTTTGTAATCCCGGGCGTCTGCATTATCTCCATTACCAATGGATTCCATGTTACAACCACTTTCTGATCCTTATTTGACACAAATGCAGGTGCTATATCACTGTCGCTTACATTAATTACTTTTACATCATCGTCTTTCATGCCGTTTTTATCCAATGCCCTTGAAAGAAGGTAATGTGAAACAGAATACTCAACCAGGCTTACCTTTTGATCTTTTAGATTAGCTATCTGTAAGTTATCCCGAACGAGTATCGCATCATTACCATTAGAAAAGTCACCCAGAATCACAGATGTTGTGGGTATACCCGACGCAACGGGAATTGTAAGTGCATCCATGTTGGTCATTACACATGCATCAACTTCGCCGCTTGTATAAGCTTCAATAGAGGGGATATAATCCATCTTAACCAGCTTAATGTTAATGCCATACTTTTTTGCATATTTGTCAATAATACCTGCTTCTTTAGCGTATGCCCAAGGATTCCAGCCAGCATAGATTGACCAGGCTACTTTAAAATCGGTTTTCTTTTGAGCAAACATGCTACTGATAGAAAATACTACTGTAAGTCCCATCAATATTACTTTTTTAAAAAGGTTTTTTCTCATCGTTTTAGATTTTTATGGTTGATATATTTATTTTTTATAAGACCGAAGTCGGAAGACTTTAAAATTCTGGTATTCCATTAATCCATTCATTTATCATTATTCAAGAGCTGTAATATCCATTATTACATTATCTTTTACTGCTGAACCCTGCTCCATTCTTTTAATTGTCTCACCAGCTTCATCTGTGAGGTGCTTAAATTTCTCAACAGTATTCCGCATTGCAGGTAATGATTCTCTTCTGAAGTTAGATATTTCATCAATTGCCTGGTTAAGGGTTTCAAAAGCATTAGCCAGTTTGTCAACATTTATAGTAGATTCAGCAGCCATCTTTTGTATTTCTACACCCTGTGTTTGTAAAACACGGGCATTTTCTTCAATAAGGTCGGAGGTAGTCTCGTCAATTTTCTTCTTAGCTTCGAGTACCTGGCGTTGTTTTTCTAATGCAAGCCTTGTAGTTACAGCTATTCGTAACGCACTGGCAGTAATAGTTACAGTCCGGTTTACTCCGGTTACCAGTTCATTGTTATTTCTTACGAGAAGATCATACGATATTACTCCCTGTTGGTTGACAGCCAGCGTCGTTTGCAAATCGATAATACGTTGATTCAAAGGGAAAAGAAGTTCTTCCTGAATAAACCGATATTGATCAGAATCTTGTTCGATCTCTGTTTTTAGCTTGTTCTCCATTTTTTTATAGAGAATTTCCCCAATTTTTATAGCTTTTACTAAACCTTCTAATGAATCGCGCAGTGCTTTTTTGTCGAATTCAAGAGTTTTATTATCATCAATAAGTTGATCGCGTCCGGCTTTCAGGTTCTCAATAATATCAGAGATAACATGCTGTGCTGATTCATATTTTTCAAAATAGCGGCTTATTGGATTGTTTTTTCCAAGAAGTCTTCTGAAAAATTTAGCAGTGGCTCCTGCGGGACTTGATAAATTATATCGTTTAGGGTTTAGGTCTTCAACTTGGTTTCGAAGTTCAAGAAGATTTTTTGCTACAGAACCACCATCCTGTGTTTTAGAGAGAGTTCGCATAGACTGGTCTAGTATTTTTGAATGATTAGCCAGCGCAGTCTGGTATTTCATACCCATTTCATTTACATATCTTTTCTTTGTATGATCATCCAGTTTGCCTCCAAACAAATCTTCAATAAGTTTATCTGTTTGTGCATCAAAAACGGGGTCAATTTTCTCTTCTTCAATTACCTGGGGTAAGCCCAAATCTCTTTTTATATCATCCTCAGTTGGAATTTTAGTAAGTTTCAGGTCTTGTTCTTTTTCCTTGAACTCGAGGCTGCCTTCTTTTACAACTTCAGCAACCTTAGGCGCTAATTTGTCATTTTCCATAGTATTGTATTTTTAGGTTTATCTATTATATTCTTTTGTTCTGTGTGTCATTTCCTGTAGTGATTTCATAGAGTTTTCCATATCAATTTCAGCCTCTTTGTCAAGTGTCCTTTCTATTTTCGAAATAGCAATAGAAGCTTCATCAATCTGCGTCATAGCGGATTCATTTTCAGCGAGAAGTTCCTTTACTAAAGTCTCTTGTTCTTTATGCGAGGCAAGACTACGATGCAGTGCATCGTACTCCTTTTTTATAGACATGTTTTTATCTTTTTCTTTGTCCAGGGCAAGAAGACGTTCATTTATATAGTTTATATCAATACTTTTCAATGTCTTCAATGCCATCAGGATGGAGGTCAGATTATCAATACCTGAAAGAAAAACTTCTTGCGCTATACTATAATAGCGGCTATAAGTTAGTTGGCTCTCGTCAAATTTGGTCTTCAATATTTCTAACAATGTATCAAATTTATGTTGAAACTGATCCATCTGTTTGGCTCCCTGCTCACATTTCATTTCCTGAAGATCTTTTTTCAGGTTTGTACGTTTCTTATCCGTTTGTTTTTGTAATAAATTATGGAGATAGGATGTATACTCACTTTTAAAGGTTTTTGCTCTGAAATAAAATTGTATAATAAAAGAAAACAAACCCAGGCCAATGATTCCTAATAATAAAAGGAATACAGTGTATGTAAATCCAAATAATGCACCAAAAACAACACCTCCAAGGAAAATGGGTATAGAATATCTTACCGTCCAATGTCCGGATGCATGTTTACGAAGGGCTCTGTTTACAGCCTGGGGCGTAAAATCATATGACGAAGGCACTTTCTTGTTTAAATATCCAAACTTCATATAGTAACAACAAATACGTTTATAATGAATTTCCTTCTACCAGTACAAATTCAACCCTGGCCCATCGTAAGGCGTATGCCCGGCTATTTTCTCCTGCCTTTTTTGGAGGTGGCTGTGAAGCACCTATTCCTTTGGCAAATAATCTGTTTGGATCCACTCCATGCACAGCTATGAGTCTTTGCCGGACCACATCAGCACGGCTTTGCGAAAGTTCCAGGTTAGCTTTTTCGTCACCTTGTCCGGTATGCCCCTTGATAATTACCCTGTAGCCAGGATAGTTGTTGATGAGCATCTGGGCTACTTTATCAACGATCTCTTCTCCCTGAAAATCGAGCATATTGGTACCACTCTGAAAAGTAATAGGATTTACCCTCATTGTTCCTACTTCAGAGAGTTTCAACCATTCGTCTTCGCTAAGAGCATCGAAAACCATGCTTTCTGCATTCTGGTTACCTGCCTTTGCTATACTTTCATCCTTAATTTCTTCAAGAAAGTTGCTGTTGATGATCAGGTATGGATCATCGATGTCTTCTTTCATGGTGTTTGTGCGGCGCATAACGTCAGAGCACGCGTAAATAGAGTTAATAATTCCATCTTTTGCAGGAAGTCCAATAGCTACAGGTATTTCAAACAGGTCCATACAGTTATCATGTAAACTATACCAGCTAATATTTTCTATCATTGTACGTGTAACATCTTTGTCAAGTCCTGAAATTTTACTCAATTCCTTTATCATATCCTCTTCACGGGAGGTATAGTAATTTAAGACGCGAAAATACGTGGTGAGAAAATCCTTGATTTTTTCCGGTTTTTTTGCTACAAAATCACGATGAAAAACAAATACGTCAATTATATATCCCTTAAACTGGTCTGAACCCCACAGTTTTTTCAATCCCAGTTCCTTAATGGACTTACTTACTTCGGGCTCCCACATCACAAAAACATCACCAATGGTCCTGTCTTTAACCGCTTTTTTAGCCATTCTATATACTTCTTCTGAGCCGTTTACCTCATGGCGCCAGCTGGAGTTATCAGCAAGTTCATCCAGGTCGAAGTCGGAAATAGTTAAATCAAGCAGGAAAGAACTTGGAGAAGCTCCGGTATAATATATTTTTAGATCTGGATTGTTAAGATCATTTACCTTATTGTTTGGAAGAACATCATCAAAGCCCATGATAGCATCTGCACCTTTTGATTCGCAAATGGCAGCTATTATAACTCCGGGATATTTGTACTTAGCTCCATGCTCAAGATATGAGTTTATAGGTAGAACAATAAAATCATAGTCTTTGTCATTAAATTTCTCAAGCCGTGTAGCATAATCACCATTATCATTATCAAATTTCAGGGAAATACCTTTACGCGCAAGTTGTTTTTTCATTTCAACCGTTTGCAGAAACGCATATCCAAGGTATCCGTCTCCGGCCCAGTTTATAGCTTCCGTTTCTCCGGATGTATCAGACGTGCTTTGTTGTTTCTTTTTAAATAGTATATCCTTGCCAAAATATCCGATAAGTATTATGATTACTATTGCCACAAATAGTAGTATAGGGCCTTTTTTTTCTCTCATTGTCAGGGTTTTTGAATTGTTACTATTTGAGTTTATTCAGTAAGTCCTTCATCAGGAACAAATTCAGTCGGATCAAATTCTGGTAACTCGGCAATGGTTTCTTCCAGTGCTTTGCCAAGTTCTTCATAATTATAAGCATCGGTGTAGGAAATGGCAAAATCACGTAATATATGTTCTTGTTCCAGGCATAATCCAATTCCATAAATGGCTATAAAAGGGTATTTGCGTGAGTATAGCAACGATTCCTCAAACTGGTCAGGATCAGTTGCTAATCCATCAGATACTATAATGAGGCGGTATTCTCCATATCCGAGTTGTTTTTTGTATTGTTCAACCAGGGCATCAATACCGTAATAGGTGGCATTGCCCAATGGGGTATCTCCGGTAGGTTCCATATTTTGTATGGTTTGTTTAAAATCTTCCCGGTTTGCTAAGCCAAGGGGAACATATTCCTCTATCCCATATTCGTTATCAACTCCAAAAATCAACAAACCAATATTTATTTCGTCAGGTACCTTTTCCAGAAACTTAAAGATGGCTTCTTTTGCCCCGTCAATTTTCCTTTCATTTGCACAGTCGTCTTCCATACTTCCGCTTCCATCAAAAAGAAAGTAGAAGTTTTTTGTAATATCGGCTTCACCCTGTGTTTCATCAAAAATGATCTCAGCTTCTTCAACTTGTTCTATTTCTCCACTGTCTTCGTCAACATAATCCTTTTTGTTGGAAGATTGGCAAGAAAACAGAAGAGCCAGGGATGCTACCCCAAGAAAGTGTAATTGTTTCATTTTTGGCCTCCTTTCTATAATGGGCTGAATTTATCCAACTCGCCTTCAACTTGTTTAATCCTGAAGATAACCCTGCGGTTTGCATTCCATTCATCATTTGTCCTTGGAGGATTATATTTAGGGCTCTTGTCACCCATGCCTACAGCTACAAACTGCGAAGCATCTACATTTACGCCTTGTTTTTTACAATAATTCAGGAAGCTGGTCCTTACATTCTGAGCTCTTTCCAGTGAAAGGCTTTTTACCCTCTGTTTCATCTGGTTTATTTCAGCCTGGCTTTTATGGCCGGGTTCGTTGTTGGCAAGAGCTTTTTCGGCTTTTAGTATTCCCAGGGGATCTGAATGTCCTTCAATAACAACAAGTGCACCACTGTTGGTTTCGGCGATGTCAAGGGCTTTGGCAAAATCTTTTTGATATTTTTCTATAGGGAAATCACTCTGGTTTGGATCAAAGTTGATTTCAATAACAAATAAAGTTCCTTCTTCTTCCCATTCCGTTGCTTCTGCCATTATTTGATTTTCAACTTCTTTGGCTACTTTTTGCTCATCGAACTTCTGTTCTGTTGTAGTAGTAGGATTTGCATATTTAAGCCCGCTTGCCAGCGTATTATAGTCCCAATTGGCTGAGGCCAGGGTTGTACTGGTAGTAAGCAATCCAAGTGATTTAAACGATTTTTGAATTTCGGAGTTAAGAGTTGTGAAATTTCTAGTGGTCCCTTTTCCGGTAAAGAAAGATACGTTTCCAGAGTAACCCACAAATTTACAATCACCCAAAAGCGCTTCTGCATCTGAAGTAAATTGTGATGATCCAAGTAACATCTCAGCCGATTTACTCATCAGTTGTCTGTATTTTGATTGATTGGCAGATTTGTTTTTCAAAATATCACGAAGGGTCTCTTCTGCCATCATAAGGGATTTTATAAATTTCATTACTTCTGATTTATTTGCATCGAAATAATCCTTACGTACGGCATATACATCAGCGATAATACGGCTGGCAGTTTTTGTAGAAAGCAGTATCTGCGCACCTTTAACTGAACCTTCGGCTCCTGTGCCAACCGCACCGTTTGAGGTCAGAAGTAACCCATCCGGAATAATACACATCACTGCATCCAGTGAATTATCACTTTGAAATGCCGAAACCGGGTCAACAATCTTACCGGCAACCGGATCAGAGATCGTTAATTGTGATAACCATTTAAACTGAACTGAACTTAATCGGCCAGCTTTTTGAAACAGGTTGGCAGCATAGTCCATATGAGGACCATATAATTGAAGAGCAACCGTTTTTACCGTATTCAGGTTTTTTCCTGATTTTACTACCATGGCATCTCCACCTTCTGACCAGGTTAATTGGTAAATTACCACAAGTTGGGTCCCGGTACTTTTAAACGCATCTGAAGCAGCGTTTATCATACCCATTGTTCCTCTCAGGTAGGGTGTTTCGCCTGAAATACACATCTGTACCTGTTTTTGAAAATCATCTTCACGAAACAAGGATACATTTAATCCGTTTTTAGTAAAAATACCGTCTGTTTCTGCCAGAATGGTTGCAATATCGCCACCCCAGGTAATAAGAGGTACTTTCGTAGTTCCTGCTTTAACAGGTTTTAGAGAGGTATTTACTTTCTGGGAGAGGGGCTTTGGTGTTAGATAATCGATACTTTGTGCATGAATAAAAGAAAATAATAGAAAACTTCCAAGAATGGACAATAAACAACTTTTAAATGTACATGGCATTTTCATGGGTTTTTATTTTTAATTAGACAAATTTTCGGATTTGGTTTTTTGCAATATGAAAAATAGGAAAAAAGTCAGACTTAAAAAAATTAAATTCACTTAGTCTTTTGAATTATCTGTAATAATATCATCCGTAGTTGTATTTTTTTAATCCCGGAGGGATTATATATCTATAGAAAACATTGATCAAAAGTAAGTAAGACCCCAGCCGGGGTCGAATATTTTTGACGATAAACACTATAAACATATGATCCCTCCGGGATCAATTATTCTCTTCTTTTATTATTTTTTGATGCCATTCAAACCATTGTTGAATTTGAATATTATAACAAAAACTGAAAGTTCTGTGTGGCGTTAAATTTTTCAAATTTTTCAAATAGTTTCATTTCATCCGGATCATCAGGACGAAGAAAGCTGCCTCCATCAACAGCCAGGCCCTCATCGCTTAATCCAACATATAGTGTAATGTTTTTATCCTTTGCATGAAGCACTGCTTCTCTTGTGCTTGCCAGAGTAGGAGGTGTGTAATTTCCTTTCAGAAATTCTTTTTCCAATACGGTGCCTCTGGAAACATAGGTTGGATTAAGGTGCATATTAATTTCTATATCATACTTTTTTGCCAGTTCATCCAATAGATCAATACCTCTTTTAATATCATTTATTGCTTCTTCATCAGTTAGTCCGGGTACAGGCTTAAGCATAAAATAGGTTTTAAGCCGTATTTTTTTAAAATTATCAATCTCTTTTTCTATATGTTTTTTATTTGTAATAGCAATATCCTGCGCCAGTTCATGAAGTTTTCTTATTTCTAATCCTTTATTGAAAACATCGTTACGAATATGATCATCAAATGCCTCAACGCCAATAGCCAGTTCAAGGGCAGAGGGGGAATACCCTTCCCGGAGTGCACGGGCAAGTACTTCTAGTTCAGCCAGGTCAACATATTCCGGACGGGTTTCAAGGGTTACGGTTTCCACATGCGGGCATTCCATGTTTATTTTAGCAATGAGGTAAAGCAGGGCTGTAGTTGAAAAGGTATCCTCATCCAGTATTGAACCATTGTTTGAGATGATGATCTTTTTTATTTCCTGCTTTTCCGTTTCACTAAGAATATTATAGAAAACTGAATCGATCTGCCGCATTATATTCCTGTAATCAATATGGTTTTGCGACATTTTTGAAGGCAGGTTACATCCGGCACATAATGAATAACGGCATGCCTGCGTATAAAATACCAGGAATAGCAACTTACCTTCGTGGGTTTCCTGAAACCAGTATTCGGATATCACACGAGGGTTTCCTATATCAATGAAGGTATACGTCTTGTGGGCCTTTTTGGTCCTTGTAATAAGTGGATTCTCGCTCAATTTTCAGGGTTTTTAAAAATAAGGATGAAAGGTAGTAAAAATCTTGTTTTATTGTTTGTTTTCATGCTGTGTTTTCAGGTTTGCAGGGAAGTTTTTTCAATTGGAGTTCGCAGTGATATTTTAAATCAATTTAAAAATTGCACATAATTACTTGCTTTCCAGACCTGACAGGTTTATAAAACTTGTCAGGTCTCCGGGATATAAAAACTAACCGTTAATTTTCTGTCCCAGGGAACATAGATGTAAATTTCGATGGTTAATTTCCTTACCCAAGGAACGCGGACATGAAATTCAACCGTCAGTTTTCTTTCCTGAGGAGCGCAGATATGAAATTTGACCGTTTATTTTCTTTCCTGAACTTCTGGGGGAAAGAATTTGACGGTTTAATTTTGATCTGGAACAGTGCAGGAAAGATTTTAACGGTCAGATTTGATGAGGAATTTGAAAAATATTAATATAAAATATTTAGGGAGGAAGAATTAATTATACATAAAAAATATTTACTTTTACATCCAAGAGTTTGTTGACACAAAAAGATAACATTACTATTAATCAGTCAACTTTACTCCATCCACCCCAAAACTACACCATAAGTAACATAAAAAAATTTATGCCAATGGTGTATTGTATAGAAATAATTCTAAATAGTAATTTCCCCTGACGGAAAACTACTTATACCTTATTACCCCCACACAACCTTACTAATAGTGCAACTACGAAATTTTTTACCAAACTATTAAAACTTACAAGTATGAAAAAAACATTTACAATTCTGTTTCTATTAATCGGTGCAATTATGTATGCACAAGATTCAACCTATACCGCACTAAGGGTTGTAGGAACTAATACCCCTGTTATTGATGGTACTATTGATGCCATCTGGGATGAGGTTGAAATTGTTCCTTTGACGAAAATGCCAGTCAAACCAGATCAAAATCCATACACCCTGCCTGATGATTCTGCTGACTTTTATGCTGAATTTGGAATGATATGGTGTGATACCGGTATGTTTTTCCTTTTTACCATTGTTGATGATGTTGTAAGAATAGAAGATGATGATCCATCTTACGATTATGTTCCCAATGATAAGTGGTGGACAGATGATAATGTAAATATTTTATTCTCAAAAGATTTGGCAAATGCAACCTTTGAACAATGGGAATTTGCCTACCAGTATAATATTAACCAGGAAGAGAAGTTATCATCAGGCGATTGGCAATATACACCTGCAAGGCTTGATTCAAACCTTGTGCAGACAGCCTGGTACAATGATGAGAACTTGTATACGCTTGAAACATTTATTAATTTTGATTGCTTTACTAAAACTGCTATTCTTAACCCCGGCGCCGAAGATACTATTCAAGTGGAAATGAGAGCCAGGGATGATGATGATGGTGAAGGTACAAGCTGGGAACATATGTACCAATGGGCAACTTATAACTACCAGGTTGAAGGTACCGGAGAAGGTTTAGGTAAAGTGTATCTCTCTCCTGACACAGTGAAAATTACTGTAGGAGTACAAAATATATCAACCGGAATCAGCACTATTAGTTTAATTCCCAATCCTGTAAAAGACATGGCTAACTTACAGGTAGAACTCACAAAGCAAAGCAACATTACGGTTGATCTTTTTGATATAACAGGAAGTAAAATCTTAAACCTGTTAAATGAAGTCAGGGGAGCCGGACAACAAACAATACCTGTGAATATAAGTAATGTAAATACAGGTTGTTACCTCTTGAGGATTTCTGAGGGTAGTCAATCCAAAGTTATTCGACTTGTGAAAATGTAAAAGGAACTATTATATTTTAAATAGTACCCTGTAAATATTATATTTACAGGGTATTTTTTTCTTTTACATTATGGATATAACAACTGAACGCCTTATCTTAAAAGAAGTTACACGAAAAGATATAACTACAATATATACTATTCACTCCCTTCCCGAAGTGGATGAATTTAACACTCTGGGTATTCCTGAAAGCATAAAAGTTACTAAAAAATTAATACAGCCTTATCTTACCGATCAACGACAAAGGAAAAGAAAACTATTCTACTGGATTGTGAGATTGAAAGACAGTAATGAAGCCATCGGAACCTGTGGTTTGAGCCTTGCAGCCGAACGTTTTAAGATGGGTGAAATTTACTACAGCCTCATTCCATCGCATTGGGGAAAAGGATTAGGCACTGAAGTAGCTCAAAGTCTTATAAATTATGGTTTTAACTCACTGCATCTTCATCGTATTGAAGCCGGGGTTGCAACAGATAATATTCGATCAATAAAAGTATTGGAAAAAGCCGGGATGATACGTGAAGGCACCCGAAGAAAGATATTGCCCATACGTGGAGAATGGAAAGACAACTTCCATTATGCTATTCTTGAAAGTGATTTTAAACCAATTTAAGAATTGTCATTTTAATTCAAAAAATCAATTAAAAATTTTTAGATTATCTGTTATAGTGAAATTATTTTATTAACAATCATATAAAGTTTTCACCATAACTATCTTTTTTGTAATGCAATTTTCTAAATTGTACCCCGAAAAGCTTACAATGAATTAATTATGGCAAAAAGAGAGGATATTCAAAAAGTCCTGATCATAGGTTCAGGCCCTATTATTATTGGTCAGGCATGTGAATTTGATTATTCAGGGACACAGGCATGTAAAGCCTTACGATCTCTGGGTTATAAAATAGTACTTGTCAACTCAAATCCGGCTACCATTATGACAGACCCGGGAATGGCCGATATCACTTATATTGAGCCTCTTAATGAATATGCGCTCACAGAAATAATCAAAAAAGAGCGTCCGGATGCCTTACTCCCCAATCTTGGTGGCCAAACAGGCTTGAACCTGTCCTCGCTTCTTGCAAAAAAAGGTATCCTTGATAAATATGGAGTAAAAATAATAGGAGTTAATATAGACGCTATAGAACGGGGTGAAGACCGCACGGCATTTAAACAAACTATGGATCGCCTCGGTATTGAAATGCCTAAAAGTAAGGCTGTTTACACCCTGGAAGATGCTGAAAAGGTAGCTGAAGAACTGGGATATCCCGTCGTAATAAGGCCTGCTTATACAATGGGGGGTACCGGTGGGGGGCTGGTATACAATGTTGAAGAATTAAGAATTATTGCCAGCCGGGGCCTTGCAGCCAGCATTGTTAATCAGGTTTTGATTGAAGAATCTGTTCTTGGCTGGGAAGAACTCGAACTGGAAGTCGTAAGGGATGCTAAAGACCAGGTAATAACGGTATGTTTTATTGAGAATGTAGATGCAATGGGAATACACACAGGTGACTCTTACTGTACGGCACCTATGCTCACTATTTCTGAAGAATTACAGCAAAGACTTCAGAAATATTCTTATGATATAGTAAAGGCAATTGAGGTTATAGGTGGCACGAATGTACAGTTTGCCCATGATCCGAAAACAGACCGTATAGTGGTTATTGAAATCAATCCACGCACATCCCGGTCGTCGGCACTTGCCTCAAAAGCAACCGGGTTCCCTATAGCTATGGTTTCCTCACTCCTGGCTGGCGGACTTACAATGGATGAAATACCCTATTGGCGAGACGGATCATTAGAAAAATATACTCCTTCGGGTGATTATGTAGTAGTAAAATTCGCCCGATGGGCCTTTGAAAAATTTGACGGACTGGAGGACAAGCTGGGAACACAAATGCAGGCTGTCGGAGAGGTGATGAGCATTGGTAAAAACTATAAAGAAGCTTTACAAAAAGCCATTCGTTCATTAGAGACAGGCAGATATGGATTGGGATTTGCTAAAGATTTTAATAAAAAAAGCCTTCCGGAATTAATAAGTTTGTTAAAACATGCATCCAGTGAACGCCAGTTCATCATGTACGAAGCCCTCCGTAAAGGTGCTTCAACAGAAGATTTGCATGAAAAGACCCATATTAAGAGATGGTTTATTGAACAAATGAAAGAATTAGTAGAACTGGAAGAGAAAATTCTAAAATACAAAGGGAAATTAATACCTGATGATCTTCTTATCCAAGCTAAGAAAGATGGATTTGCCGATAAATACCTGTCAAAACTTTTAACTATTCCTGAAAAGAATATTCGGGAAAAACGAATTTCCTTAGGCATGAATGAAGCCTGGGAAGCTGTACCTGTTAGCGGTGTGAAAAACGCTGCATACTATTTCTCAACATATAATGCCCCTGATAGGGTGGCCGTGAGCAATAATAAGAAAATTATGGTCCTTGGCGGAGGCCCCAACCGGATTGGGCAGGGTATTGAATTTGACTATTGCTGTGTTCATGCAGCATTCGCCATACGGGAGCAGGGTCTGGAATCGATCATGGTAAATTGTAATCCTGAAACGGTATCTACTGATTACGATACTTCTGATAAATTATATTTCGAACCTCTTACAGTTGAAGATGTCCTTAGCATCTATAATAAAGAAAAACCTGAAGGAGTAATTGTGCAATTTGGGGGACAGACACCTTTAAATATTGCTAATGAACTGGCAGAAGCGGGAGTAAAAATACTGGGCACTCATCCTGAAAAAATTGATCTTGCAGAAGACCGCGACCGTTTCCGCAAAATAATGGAAAAATTGGGTATTCCTCAACCCAAATCCGGTATGGCAAGCAACCTCGATGAAGCTTTAAAAATCGCTGCTGAAATTGGATATCCTCTGATGGTCAGACCTTCGTACGTTCTGGGTGGCAGGGCAATGAAGATTGTACTTGACGAAGAAATGCTCAGGCAATATGTACTCGCGGCAGTAGATGTAACTCCTGAAAGGCCTATACTTATAGATAAATTTCTTGAAAATGCAGTTGAAGCAGAAGCTGATGCCATCTCTGATGGCCATGATGCTTATGTGCCAGCCATAATGGAACATATTGAATATGCCGGAGTCCATTCAGGTGACTCAGCTTGTGTAATCCCTCCCGTAGGTATTGCAGAAAAACATCTTCAAACCATTTATGAATATACAAAAAAAATTGCTGTTGAATTTCAGGTAGTTGGATTAATGAATATACAATACGCAATATGCAATGATAAAGTATATATCCTGGAAGCTAATCCCAGGGCATCACGCACAGTACCTTTAGTTTCTAAAGTATGCAACATCTCTATGGCCAAAATCGCAACAGAAATTATGCTCGGTAAAAAACTTTCGGATTTTAATCTTAACCGGAAAAGATTTACTCATTTTGGAGTTAAAGAAGCAGTATTCCCCTTCAATATGTTCCCGGATGTAGATCCGGTGTTGGGACCTGAAATGCGTTCCACTGGAGAAGTACTCGGACTTGCAGATTCTTTTGGATTAGCCTACTTTAAATCACAGGAAGCCACGAACCTCTTGCTACCTATCGAAGGTACAGTGCTTATCACCATTGCCGACCGTGACAAAGATGGAATTATTGAACCAGCCAGGCAATTGCAGGATATGGGCTTTAATATTCTTGCTACTGACGGGACTAAAAAATTTCTTGAAAATAATGGCATTAAATCACAATTTATAAAGAAAATATATGAAGGAAGACCAAATATTGATGACGCCATAAAAAATGGCGAAATCAACCTTGTAATCAATACACCAGCGGGAAAATTAAGTGAATATGACGATTCATATATACGAAAAACGGCCATTAAACAAAAAATTCTATATATTACTACTACCGCAGCTGCTGCTGCCGCTGTAAAGGGAATTAAGGACAGAAGAAATGGTGAGTACAAAGTGAAGTCATTACAAGAATACCACAAAGACATTAAATAAAAATTCGTATAATGAATTGTGATTGAATCTTTATTTAATAATCATTCCAAAGTTTTCTGCAAAACATAAAAACTTTCCAATTTTAGTATGTATCTCCTTTAACAAGGACGTTTATAACGAATAACCATATCATCTGAGCGCAATAAAAAGACTGTTTACCGATTAATCTCTATTATTCACCGAAAACATTTTATATTATTCATAACTCATAAGTATTTTTACAATCTGTTTATTACTAAATGAACCAACATAGACCGGATAGTATTTTTTTGTTAAAAATCATATTTTTTAGTTCATTTAATTCTGAACTAAAAAAACTAATCGTATATTTGCAGCCTCAAAATATAACAACATGACTTCAGAAGAAAGAATAAGGCAGCAAAAAGAGCTCGTAGAAGCTTTAGGCAGAATGTATGAAAAGGAAGGCCTTCAACCTTGTGCAGGTCGTATAATTGGCCTTTTACTTATCATGGACAAGGAACAATTTACCTTCGATGAAATAGTTGAGGAATTACAAATTAGTAAAGGTTCAGCAAGCAATGGATTACGCTTACTCGAAATTAAAGGTCTCATCGAATATATAACCAAACCGGGCGACAGAAAAAGATATTTCCAGGTTAAACAGCCTGATAAATTCTCTACTATGAACGACCATCAAACTAAATTAAAAATGACCAGTGAATATCTTCAAGCAGTACTTGACCTAAAAGCAGATAAAAACTCGAAAAACTCTTTATTACTTAAAGAAGTAATAAAAATGATTGACTTCTTCCTGGGAAAATTTGAAATATTAAAAGAAGAATATCTAAAACAAATATAACCATTTTAAGAATAGTTTAATTCTTTATAAATTAACACTACTGTCCGATTAAATATTTTATAAAATTATGAAATGCCTTTATTTATATGCCGTCCCTACGGGACTTTAATGACCCCAGGTCA
>JAFGOZ010000222.1 GCA_016926235.1 Bacteroidales bacterium
AAATCTTTTTTATCCTCTTTTATGTTAAAAAATATGAAGCCGCTAGAACACAACTAGAAACATTCATAAATTATCTCCCTTTTTATTAGAGCCGAACTATAAAGATAGAAAAAACAACTCATTTTACCAAAGAAAAAATGAAGTACTAACTATTATTATTCAATGTCGTTTAGTTAAGCATTATACGCCATAATAGATATCAGTTAAGATAATATATCTTGACCTATAATTGATTTGATATACAATAATTGTTGATGGACTAGAAATCACTTAAGTTTTCCCCCTCCAACTCCCCCAGGTAGGAGAGAAATACATGATAATCCCGGTTGTTCAAGATATGCAGGATTGCTTAAAAGTCCCCCCTGGGCTTCGGCGAATGTTCAGCCGAACGGTAATTTAGGGGGATCCAATCAAAGGGGTTAGATAATTTTGGGGTTAAATTGCCCTCCATTTCAATTAGCCCCACCTAATTATATTTGAGACACCGTTCCTCCTGATGTTCTCAATCTCAAAAGAAATAAACTGTTTAACTAAACGACAATAAATGTCGTTTAGTTAAACAGTTTTCCAAAGTCCTCTTCAATTTCCTTAAGGGAATAAGGCCTTGTGTCGCTACTTAGGTTCTGGACTAGTGAAGAGTCTAACCTAGCCCTCCATCTTCCTTGATCTTTTTAAAAAACTTAGAAGCAAAAATAAAATCATTCAATTCTTTGTTCTTACTACTGAAGATTTCCTTATTTGAGCCTTCCCAATATTTCTTTCCCTGGTGAATAAATATTATGTGTTCCCCAATACCTAGTACTGAGTTCATATCATGAGTGTTAATAATAGTTGTAATGTCATACTCTTTTGTAATTTCTTGAATAAGCTCATCAATTACAATCGCTGTACGAGGATCTAAACCTGAGTTGGGTTCATCACAAAAAAGATATTTAGGATTAAGTGCAATAGCACGAGCAATGGCCACTCGCTTCTGCATTCCTCCACTTATTTCCGATGGAAAAAGATTATTGATGTTCTCCAGATTAACCCTTTTAAGGCAGAAATTAGCTCGATCGCGTCTGTCACTCAAACTCATTTCAGTAAACATATCGAGAGGAAATCTAACGTTTTCTTCCACAGTAAGCGAATCAAACAAAGCAGATCCCTGAAATAGCATCCCTATTTCCTGACGGATTAATTTTTTATCTTTTAACGACATACTAATAAAACTCCTTCCATCATAAAGAATCTCACCTGTATCAACCTCATGTAACCCAACAACCGATTTAAGAAAAACGGTTTTTCCTGAACCACTTTGTCCTATAATCAGATTTGTATATCCTGTTTTAAAGGTTGCACTAATGTTTTTTAAAACATCATTACCTTCAAATGATTTATTAATATCAATTACTTCAATCATGTTAAAAGAAGTTGCGTCAGAATTAAATTAAACAAAAGAATCTGAATGCTGCTTACTACTACTGCTTTTGTGCTGGAACGACCAACTTCAAGTGATCCACCAGATGTATAATAACCCCAATATCCCGATATAGTGGTTATTAGAAACCCAAAAACCAGAGCTTTAATTAAGGAATAAACCACATAGAAAGGAATAAACGCATATTGAATCCCATAGAGGTATTCTGCCGAAGGCACTTCTCCAGTAACACTTCCTGCCAGCCATCCACCAGAAATTCCAATTCCCATACTTAATAACACTAAAAAAGGATTTAAAACAACTAATGCAACAACTTTAGGTAAAACAAGAAATCCGGCTGAGTTAATCCCCATAATATCCAGTGCGTCAATCTGTTCTGTAACTCTCATTGTTCCTATTTCAGAAGCAATATGTGACCCCACCTTGCCGGCAAGTATAAGGCTAACAATAGTTGATGAGAATTCCAGAAGAATAGAATCACGTGAAGCAAGCCCTATAGTATATCTTGGTATCAGGGGATTCTCAATATTATATGCTGTTTGAAGAGTAATGACAGCCCCCATAAAGAAAGATATAATTGCAACAATTCCCACCGAGCTAAGCCCTAAGGCATCCATCTCCTTAAACGTTTGATTAATAAATATTTTATGCTTTTGAGGCTTACCAAATACCCTGACAAGAAAAAGCATATAACGACCAAAATGAAACAAAAAGTTCATGGTACAATTTTTTTCTAAAAATAGTAACTAATTTAGTCGTATAAAACCATAATCAATAAAAACAGCATAATTACTGTTATTAATCAGTCACGATTTTCACTAAAAAACAGGTACCTTTGAAATTCTTATAAAAAAAAGTTCTTTTTCGTGAAAGAATTAAAGATTTCATTAAAATCCATAAAAAAAAATCAATGAAGAATACATATTGCGTAATAATGGCAGGAGGCATTGGAAGCAGATTTTGGCCTCTTAGCAAAACTAATGCGCCTAAACAATTTCTTGACATTCTGGGAACCGGTAAAAGTTTATTACGCCAGACATTTGAAAGATTTACTCCTATCTGCCATATTTCGAATTTCCTTATTGTTACCAGTTCAGAATATTTTAACCAGGTACTTGAGCAAATTCCGGAATTAAAGCCTGAGCAGATTCTGCTTGAACCATTCCGACGAAATACTGCTCCTTGCATTGCATTTGCCAACTCATTTATACGCGCTAGAAATGAAAACGCTCGCATTGTTGTGACTCCCGCAGACCATCTCATTATAAATGAATCGGAATTTACTAAGGCAATTGATGAAGGATTAACCTTTGTTGAAAAAAACGAAGTGTTGCTCACTCTTGGTATTAAACCTCACAGACCAGAAACAGGTTACGGTTATATTCAAATTGGTTCCGATATTGTTAACCAACAATCTTCATTTAACAAAGTAAAAACATTCACTGAAAAACCAACCCTTGAAATTGCAAAAGTATTCTTTGAAAGCGGTGAATTCTTTTGGAATTCAGGAATCTTTATTTGGTCATTAAAATCAATAGATAAGGCATTTGAAGAGTCACTTCCTGAAGTACAATCATTGTTTAAATCTCTTGATGCAAAATTTGGAACAAGTGAAGAAAATGCCTCCATACATAATGCTTATGTAGAATGTAGCAATATATCCATTGATTACGGCGTAATGGAAAAAGCGTCAAACGTATATGTTCAGACAGTTAACTTTGGATGGTCAGATTTAGGAACCTGGTCGTCACTTTACGAATATTCTGCTCAGGATACTAATGGGAACGCTGTTATTTGTGGAAAATCCATTCTTTATGAAACCTCTGGAAGCATCGTAACCGTTCCAAAAGAAAAAATTGTAGTTATTCAGGGATTAAATGAATATATCGTTGTTGATTCAGGTGACGCTTTATTAATCTGTCCCAAAAGTAATGAACAACAAATTCGTCAGTTTACAAGCGACATTAAAACCGAATTTGGCGATTCATCTCTCTGATTAGATTATCTAATAACATAAAAAACCCGGGCATAACCCGGGTTTTTTTATTGTAACTTTGAGAAAACTGATATATATTATTAAAACTCCCAAAGATCGTGTTCAAAGTTAAAAATTTCACCGCGAACCCGGTCCGATTCAAGCATAGCTTCAACACCTACAGCATAGTCCTGAATTCCTCTATTATTATAAACATTAGCTTCCTTTACAACATAACTTCCAAAATACCGCTTAATAAAGATATCGTCAAAAGAACGTCTTTGCGCATCGTTAGTTGCATTAAACACTTCGTTACGAGCCAATAAAGATCTTGCTTCTGGATAATAAATCCAGAAAGCTTGCTTCTTAACAATAGCCCCTTCAGTGTTAACAAATTCAAGTATCGGACAAATACCAATAATTCTTACATCTAACCTTGAATAGTTCCTATCGAAATACCAAACTTCTTTAACTAAAATTTGCTTGACATCATCACTTCGCACTTCCTTTACTATCTGAACCAATTCCATTTTATTGGTGGCTGGATTCAAAACTTCAGTAGAGTCGGTAGTTGCTCCCATTTCCTGTATCGCCTCTTCATAAGTAATACGAACTTTAAACTCATCATCAGCTTTGGCTGAAAATGCCGTTAATCCTTCATATTGAATTCCATGAAGCAATAAATCTATTAAACTAAACCTATCATCCATTCTTGTAGTAGGATAGTAGAGCGCTAAATTCATCTTTTCTCTC
>JAFGOZ010000223.1 GCA_016926235.1 Bacteroidales bacterium
AATTATTTTTGGAAGAAAATACAGGAAGAAGAAGTACAATTTCAAACTGATGAATCTATTGCAGTATTAAATTGGTGGCCGCAGATACTATGGTTCTGGATAACAATGGCGCAAAGAAACGAGAAGGATGTAATTCCACATATAAAAAAGTACTGGGTTTTCAGCCGCTGCAAATCAACTGGGGACCGTATATAGTGGATATGCATTTTCGCAGCGGTGAAAAACATTCAAATCACGGTAATGATGCAAAAGAGGCTGTAGCACGGATTGTTAAGCTTATCAGAAGTCGATATGATGAAAAGATACCTATAATTCTCAGTGCAGACAGTGGATTTTTATCTGAAGGAAACCTGCTCTATTTCGAAAATGAGTTAAAGATTAAGTATGTCGTTATGGGCAAACTCTACGCATCAGTGTATGAAGCCAAGCAGTCTTGTGCAGCAAGTGAATGTGCCCGAGTATCAGCAAAACATGCATCGTGGGTATGTTATGATTTCCAGAGCAAACTGGACCGATGGGAAAATTATCGCCGAACAATATTAACAACACTTGTCGCTGATGATGATCAGTATGTACTTGAAGGTATTCGTGATACGGTCATGTATACAAATATCGGAAATAACGATCTAATGGATTGCGAGCTGCACATACGCAACCAAGGCGACTTGATGAAAACTGAAGCGATAGTGAAACTTGCACACCAAAATGGTGAAGAGGAGCTTAATCACCGTTCAATCAAAGAATTTATGGGAAGCGAGCACTTACCATTTGAAAACTTTGGCATGAACGGAGCATTCTATGCACTTATGGTAATCAGTCACTTTGTTATGGAATCATTTCGTCATGATGTGCTAAAGGATATACTTCCAAATCGCTGTTATGCTACAAGGATACGTCGGGAAATAATCGACATTGCAGTGAAAATAGTTCGTAAAAGTCATCGGATCATTTTAAAGACCACTCAAGCAATCTGGGACACTCTTGATGTGAGCAAATTATGGGAGCAATGCAACAACCAACTATCGATTTGTTGAAATGGCAGAGATATCAGTATTTAAGGATAGCGACAGGTGTATCTCCGATGCATCTTTTGTCAATTCTTAGGGTGATAGTACTATTTACAATTGATATAAGATGACATGCTTGTGCCAATTACAAGGTTAAGCCTCGAACAATTCGGTCAATATCGGTCTTGAAACCAACGTAAATGGAATCTTGAAAGCAGGAAAACACTTTTGGTCAAACAATCGTCTGATTTAGGTAAAATTCAATATTCTTATTGTACTGAAATATTTCTTAATTTTTATGAATTCGCCATTTAACAAAATTGAAGAACCTGAGATTTAAAATAACTTAACATACAAAGCATAATATCGGATTTCATTAAATCCTGTTCATCCTATTAATCACAAAAATCACAGTTCAGACAATATGCGAAAAATGAGAACAAACACAACATAATATCTCAATTTAATAGCAGGTATTCTTCTTTTCTGAAAACCAACGAAACCATAACATTCAAAGATCTATTGCAGTAACACTCACTATCCCGGAATGATACGGGCTTCCTTTGATAATTTATCACCACATAAAGCTGATTAAGAATCCGCGATGCAGTTTTTAATATAAAGCACTATACTACTTATAAAGGCGATACTTCTAACTTACAAAATTCCCCCTTTCAATATTCCAATTGTAACAAAGTCACTTTGAAATTTGGTTTAAACTTTTATACATATTATCCAAATCATCTTCATGTTTCTTTGTGGTTTTTGTCTCGCCATTGTGAACATTTTTTTTAAAAAATAGATTACCATATACGGTGCGAATAACCAAACTGCTATCCGTACAGCTATATCTTGTGATTGCAAGGCTTTGACGAAAGAAATCCTGTAATCCACGGATTTTACTCTCATAGCTATTATACTTACAGAGACCTGCTTGGCTGCCTGCATCATAAAAGAAAATATGGCCATCATATGCCACAAAATTTCCAAAGATTCCGTTACAGCCATCAGAACCAAAGAATTGCTTACCATTACTGAATTCCAACCATACCGGCTTTTTTAAATAGATTAGAACATCCTGTAACGAATCGTATAACTGACTTTCCCCAATCGAATCGAGTTCCCATTTTTTCAATTCAATTGCTGTATCCCTGCATGGCAATGATCGAATTGGTGTTTGGCATAAACTATTAGAGACAATAAACACAATTGTGAACGCAACTAAAGGCATCCATTTTCCCATATTCTAAATCCCTCAATCTGTTAGCAATAGGTTTATTATAGATGTGATGTCTGCTTTTGTCACAACTATATTCTTGGAAACTGGGATACCACCATCAGTGCTCACTAAGATTGTATATTTGCCAGGTTTAGTGTACTGATGTACAAATGATTGCCAGTAACAACTGTTGTTTTTTCGGCATGCTTTTGTGAAATCGTGAGTACCCTGTGTATTGGGTCTTCCATCCCCCCAATTAATGGTAAATGAATTACTTGTGCGTTTATAAATTACTGGAAAATACGCATCCATCCCCGTCGAAACTGTAACTCTATTCATTCGCACATCTTCTTTTTCTGGATAGGGGTAGTCTGATATTTTAAGTGTGATTACCTGCGAATTTATTGCACCTCTGGGGTTTACAACTCTACACCAGTATTGCTTCCCATCATCAGCTATCGATGGTGATAGTAGTTGTAGGAAATTTTCTTTACCTGATTTTATTATTTGCGAATTCTCAAACCAATCATAACTAACACAATTTCCAGTACTGTTGATAGTAAATGCTGTACTCATGCCTTGATTAGCATAAGAATACTGTTGGCCAGAGTTGAATGATGTAATTGTGGGAGCTTCGTATGGTAGATTGATGACCAAATTTCCATTTCCTATCTGAGCATCATTAGAATTATATGTTTCATAAGAAATTACAGCACTCTTAATTGTGTATTGACGACAAGGAGCTTGTGTATTTCTCCAACCATCACACCAAAACAATGTTTTGTGTGAACACTCAGCATGTTCACCATGATTGTATTTTTCTCCAAATGCATCAGTTACAGTTCCATAAAAATGGTCTGCTTGATAAATGTATTCCATTTTGTGTTTTGCTGCATTTCCAAAACAATGCTCATGATCTGTCCCAAGATCATCTGTATAACAATTTGCGCCTTTCTCACTTCTACATAAATAGAGTGATTTCAGAATGTAATATGCAAAATTGGGATTATTCGTAGCTTTAGTTATTGAGATTTGGTAATTTCCACCCGATAACCCAACTGATTGCGTTTTGAGCCAACCATCAGTTGGGGACCATTCAACATTTGAAATATTAATTCCTGTTTGTTGACATACCTGCACATCAACCAGTTCTGAATTAACAACTTCTTCCTCAGTATAGCAGCTATTATCCAGCTCAAATATGACATATGTCTCGAGGGCGGGTTCTGCTTCCGATAATATAATATCGTAATTTTTTGTAACAGAAAAATGGGGTGAGAACAAATCAATATCAGATAGGTCCCTGATTTTTTTAAGGTTCTTATCTGCTAACCACACTTTCAAAAATATCCCATTGGGCGTATATTGTTGTATATCGGGGTGCCCACTAACTTGCATACTCCCACCAGCATTTACGGTAAATTTATATCTACCCTGCCCATTATTCGGAAATAAATCTCCAAAACAGATTGCTTGTTTTCCGTTGACTTTAAAGTTGTAATTACTTAAGTTAACACCAAACTCTGAAATGCCATTATTCTTCGCCCAGATGTCTTCGATGGAATTTTGAAAAGAACTATTAGTTGAGACAGTATTTTTTGAACCGATTGAAACGACAATTGATCCTTTGTCCCGCCATTTAATTTCAGCAACAAATGGTGATGAGGTGCCATCAGATGAATTTCGTGTATATTTATCAGGCATTTCGACTGATATGTTCTGATTTAGAATACAATAGCCATTAGGCCTTTTCAACGCTGTTTTTAAAGCTGTTGATCCATGTTTTTCATCAAGAAGCACATCGAATGGTAAAAGCCACATCAATGGTGAGCCTGTTTCACCAATGGCGCTACACATTGAGTTATACTGTGCTACAACAACACCTAATACAGTGCCATCATTATCACAAAATGCAGCACCTGATGAGCCCCCCTCAATTGCAATTAGACAATTGGGGAAGAGATAGCTAAATGCGTTAATCTTGATTCCATTTTGCTGGGCAACATCCCTATCAAATTCCACATAACTTATCTTCATAGGACTTCCAGCCCCATGATGAAGAATGAAAGGGCGGTCTAAAACCCAACCATCTTTTTTATAAATTCCAGGGACAATATTGAGTATTCTTCTTTTAGATTCATCTGTAGTAAATGGCGTATTGAGTTCCAGCACGGCCCAATCAAGAGCAGGATTCAGAAGGTCTGAATTGCCTCCATTCTGGAGAAACGTTTTAACAGATGGATTCATTTCAACACTTTTTATAGATTTCTCAACATAATATGGATTGTTAGTATTATCAGTTGAAAAATAACAGAAAGATGCACTTATACCAGATGCCTGTGTGGTTCCTACAACATGTGCATTTGTTACGATGTGTTTAGGTGTGACCAAAAAGCCAGAACCTGTACCTCCAAGGGTTCTAATAATGCAGGTTCCAAAAGATGTTTTGCCCACAGCTTCCCATTGTGGAGCATGAGGATACGTCTTGAGAAATTGTTCAGGGTTTGTTTTGTATTCTGTGTGATAAGATACCAATGTTCTATTCCTTTGAGCTTGTATTTCTCCTAAAGAAATAGAATATAAGCATAGGATAGTTACAAATATGGAAATTTTCATTAATTGACCTCCTTGAAAATATTTACTACCTAAACCCTGTGATGAGATACCAAAAAGTACCGCCCTTGCAAATAACATTACAACAAATCGAGTTTTTTACCGCCTATCCAGACTGCAAGTCCCGATATATTCATTCGGGATACTTCTTTGGTAATCCTTGCAAGAGGTCTGAACAATTGTTCTTATTACACTGTAATATTTCTTCTGCGTTTATGATTCCGCTGTTAACAAAATTAAAGAACTTGAGATTAAACGGAGGGAACGTAACATAATATACAAATTATAAAACCCAATTTTTCTAAAAGCGTTTAACAGAATAATGCGATTTAACATACCATCTGTAATTTAATATCCAACTTATCTTAAAATTGAGATTTAAAGAATTCTGCGCTCAAAAGAGAACAAACGTAATTTAATGTTAGTAACATAACACCAGGATTCTTATCTCTTGAAAATCAACGAAACCATAGTTTCCAAAGATCCGTTTCAGTAACACTCGTTATCCCGGAGTGTACGGGCTAACATTTATACATTTATTAATAAATAAAGCGCGCTTTTACAAAATTTAGTAATCCAAACAACTTGTAAAGACACCTACATATTTATTTCGTAAGACATATGGTTAATAATAAATCACCAAATGTTACCACGGAGAAAAAACCATTCTGGTGCATACCTAGGAACAGTACAGACTGTTTCTGGTGAATTCAATTTATAATAAACCTCTAACTGCTGACTTATCGACAGCATAGCGATAGAAATTCTAAATTTTGTCATATCTTCACCCATATTTCCCAAATATAACCGATCACCATTTACCATATCCGCAACAACCGCATGGCTTCCGCTCCAACATTGCCCAATACTTTTTACAATTGAATGCTTTTCCTGTGCAAAAACGAATGATATTACTAATAGGAGTCCTACGATAAGCTTAATTTTCATAATCTGTTTTCTTTCTTTTTTACCAGCAATTGGAATAGTGTGTACAATGTCAAAATGTGCAGCCCTTGCAAAACATTACAATAAATCGCGTTAACCGATCCTTGCAAGGGCTTGAACAATTGTTCTTATTGTACTGAAACATTTCTTCTTCATTATGATTTAGCCGATTAACAAAATTGAAGAATCTGGCATTAACGAAACATAATAACAGAATTTTAATATCAAACTTTTTTAAAGGCCTTTATAGAATAAAGCGAATAAACATAATTAAACAAACTATACTTAACATCCAATTTTTCACATCCTGTTCATCCCTTAATCCTGCAAATCCCGATTCAGACAATATGCGAAAAATGAGAACAAACACAACATAATATCTCAATTTAATATCAGGTATTCTTCTTTTCTGAAAACCAACGAAACCATAATGTTCAAAGATCTATTTCAGTAACACTCGCTAACCCGGAGTGCACGGTTTTAACAAGATAATTTCCTATTTCCTCCTTTTAATTTTACTGCTAAATTGCGCAATAAACATCTATTATGTCAGTTATTTACTAAAATGATTAAATTAATATTTTTTTAACCATCTATTTTTACTTGTATAGAAAAGTTTGCATCTCTTCCAATACACTGCGTCCCATGCTCTATGCCACGCATTGGAATACTAAAATTTCCAGTATCAAGTGGAATCCCTTTTAAATATTTTAATCCTTGTTGTTCTGTAAAAATTAAACCTTTTGGGATTTTGGCAGAATCATTGGGCTCTACTACGTACAAACCCTCTGTACCATTTAATAACTCATTATATTCAATACCGACATGCCCAGAAGGCAACTGAATATCTTTTATAACAAGTTTTGGTCGTGAATCACAATCATAATTTTGAAAACACCCAATAAAAAAAGGTAGCAGAAATACCAGTAGATTATTAAAAACTTTTCTGCCAATTACTAATTCGGACCAATTTCTATTTTGCATTTAAAATGTTCCTCTTAGTTAATTAAGTTGTTAGTCATTAAGTAACAAATTAATGATAGGCGTAATATCCTGATTTGTTGAATTAAATGTTGGTTTAAAACATGAAACAGAATATTCTTTATAGCCAACTTGAATATTTTCTGGTGGATATGGGAACCAAAACCTATTACCTACAGCATCATACATTTGAAATGTAAGTGTATATAATGTGGCAGTTTTTGCAACCTCATTAACTTTGTAAATACCACAAGCGTATGGTGCTGGGTTCTGGCAATCAATACTAGCTGTAGCCAATTTACCATTTGAAAATCCATCATAGGAACTTACTGAAGAACCAGAATATGATATGTCGAATTCAACAGCCCAAATATCTGTTAAGTAAGATCCACTACCCAGGTAATTACAGTCATACGGTCTAAATTCAGTTTGAAAACAACGTTTTTTATTTTCTGATATTACATATTTTTTTGTATAATTTTTTGCCACAGCTATTTTAATTCCATTTGTACCATCGCACCATTTTAATGGTTTGCTAGGACAAATATTTACGCCATCATAGTCCAGTGATGCATCACCACTAAAAATGTCTGATATGAAATTAGAAGGTTTGTTGATGACGACCTCATCGATAATCATACAGTTTCTACCATGTCCATACTTCATATAAAAATACTGGCAGTTACGACCAGAACCCCATGAATTCTTTACAATCCATGACCCTCCACCAGCACTGTCATCCCATCCAACAATACAGACTGCATGATTCAGGTTTTGTCCAAATGCCCCATCAGGTTCATCCAGATATGTAAAGCTAGCATCACTACGTATATTTACAATGCAAATTACACCTTTTAAGCGCATTAGTGCAGATTTAATTGTATAAACATCAGGTGTACTTAGCCAGGTATTTAAACGGGAAGCATGTTTAACAGTTATTCCTCCATTCGTTGAATTCGAAATATCATTACTAAAAGCACAATCTGGTACACTTGTATGTTTCCCATATTTGTTATATCTTTCCAAAGGTATTACCCACTGGTTATTAACTAATTTTTTGATGGCGTAGAAAATAAAAGACCTTAAAAAAATAGCCTCTTTTTACGATAAACAGAATAGGTCAAAACAAACATCGTAG
>JAFGOZ010000021.1 GCA_016926235.1 Bacteroidales bacterium
ATCAATGAGAAAATTCCTGAAAAAGTCTATAAAAAATATGGCGGACAGGATGAATTCTGCAGAAAAACCGCCTCACCTGCACTTGGAATGCTCAATTCAGGCATGCAGGCTCTATGGCTTAAATATGAAAAGCCTGCCATTTTCTCCAAAGTAGCTCATATACTTCATTTTCCTCAATACCTTTCATATCTCTTTACCGGTAAAATCTATTCTGAACATACTTCAATCGGATGTCATACGGCTTTATGGGATTTTGATGACATGACTTATCATCGGTGGGTGAACGATGAAGGTCTTAATCTGCCATCTCCGGTCGATATCAGCACTCTGAACGAGATCGTGATTGAAGGGAAAAAAATAAATGTGGGCATCGGTATCCACGACAGTTCATCCTCCCTTGTTCCATATTTTAAGAGAAGTCATGGAAAATTTCTGCTGGTCTCTACAGGTACCTGGTGCATTAATATGAATCCTTTTAATAATGAGATACTTACTTCTGATCAACTGGACCGTGACTGTCTGTGCTATCTGAGCATAAGCAGGCAACCAGTGAAATCCTCCAGATTATTTCTGGGAAATCTTCATGAAGTTGCCGTAGAGATGTTGAATGAGCATTTTAATGTATCAACAGAACATTACAGGACAATCCTTCCTGATGATAAGCTTCTGAAAACCTGCATGAAAAGGAGTAGGGAAGAAAGATTTTTTTTCGATATGCTGCCATATTCGAGAGAATTTAAGGAGCATCTGGATTTCTTTACGTTCAGATCATATGGAGAAGGTTACCATCAACTCATGGCAGAATTGTCTGAACTCACTGTTGAGGCCATTGAACTTATTATTCCTGAAGAGGATGGTATTGAAAATATATATATAACAGGAGGATTTTCAAGTAACAGGCTTTTTCTCCGACTTATCAATGATGCTTTAAAAATGAAGAATGTCTATACCTCTGAAGTTTTTAATGCGACAGCTATGGGAGCAGCTCTTGTCATTCTGGATACTCTGCAACCATCTGTTAAACCTGTACTTAACCTGGGATTAAACCACTGTTAATTTGATCTTATTCTTTTCTCAGCAGAGTCAATAAAGAACTGCTTTTGACTGTCCTTACTGAAAGGTACAAGGCTGATAATCCGGTGATAATAATGGCCATAACCATGGCTGTAAGAATTCTCCATGGCATTTCCGAACCTCCGGCAAGAGATGGAATGGTTGCTGCCAGTCCTGCCAGAGTGCCTGTTATTGTTCCCCATATAAGAAGTAAAATGTGGTCCTTCAGAACAAAACTCCTTATCTGCCGCGGAGAATAACCTGTTGCCATCATAAGCGCAAATTCACTTCTTCTCTGATTGAAGTTTCGAATAAGAATAAAGGCCAGGCCAGCTACACCGAGTATCATTCCCAGTGCACCAAACAGGGTAAAAATATCCAGATAGGTATTTGTCACCCTGAAAAACGATGCCAGTTTATCTCCCGCATATTCAACTGCAACGCCATGACCAGAGAGTCGTTCACTTAAAACATCTTTGTACAGTTCCGCCAGTCCGGGTTTCCCGTTTATAAGAAATATCGAACTTCCCGGAATGGAAGGATAATATTTATCAAAATTTCCGGCTCCGATGAGAAGGTAACCCTGAAACACCGAAGACTTAAGCCCTGCAGCGATAACCACATTAAGGAGTTGTCCGTTCTCATCCCGGAAAACAAGGGTATCACCTGTTTTAATTTTTAATCCCCATTGCAGAACAGTCTGATCTGCAATACCATATATAACATTATTCCCCGGTTCATCATTCAAAAGGGTCCACGGATTCCTTCCTTCTGCATCCTGCATTACTGTCGCAAACGAAAATGATTTGCCCCTGATAAATGATGAAGGATCAATACCCAGAATGGAAGGAGCAGAAATATAATTCAGATTCAGGCAGCTTGCATCATTTCCCGGAACTCTCTTAGCCTGGACAAATGACATTCCTTCTAGTTCCGGATCATTAAATCCGAATTCCCTTCTTCCTTCAGCGGAATTAAGGTTTTCCTTAACAGGCACCGCAGATTCTGCCCATAAAAGATATCCGCCTGTACCTCCTTCGGGTCTTAACATTTTATCTGTCAGAACCTGTCTGTTGGCTCCTGTAATTATTACCGCAAATATCCCTGCAGCTATGAATATTACCGGAGTAATCGCCTGGGCAGGATGAAAAGAAAAAAATTGTTTTGAATATTTGTACCTGCTGTGTTTCACATCATCAGATAATGCCGGAATTTTCAGGAAATACTGTCTTAAAATAAGTATAAAAAAGATGAACAGGAGTGTGGCACCTGTAAATGCCAGTATTATCGAACTGTTTTTTAATACAACTGACTGAAAGAGAATTATCAGGGCCGGAATTCCTGAAAAAAGCAGGAAAATAAGATTATGTTTGGGTGAGTGATGTACCAGGCCTGCTTTATCTCCTCTGTCAAGACTTCTCAGAAAATTTCTCAGTTTGATCAGAATGAGGAAAGCGGTGATTAAAATTGTAATGAGAAGTCCTGAAAAAACGGAATAAATACTGAAATCAGATGAAAGGGTATTGGTCTGTACAGCCCCGCCCCATACAGAGTTTAGAGAGTTTATTATCAGCATATTTATCAAAAAACCTGCAAAAACCCCGGGTACGGCACCAGCCAGGGCAAGAAAAATTGTTTCGATAAATAACATTTTGCCTGTAAGTCTGTTACTGAAGCCAAGGGCAAAATATGTTCTTATCTGACTCTTCCTCGAATCAAGGAAAGTTGAAACTGCAAGTGACAGTAATATTATGCATGAAAAAATTATAAACATACCCAGGGCTAAAAATAGTGAACTGAAATCAACACTTTCCGCTGCAGCCCTGTTACTTTCATTTTTCAAATCAGTAATTGCAAAACCCGTTTTAAAAGGATTTAGTTTACCCTCAAGTGTTTTTTCAATTTCTGAAGGACCTATTCTCTCAGGAAATCTTAGAGCTGTAGCAATCCCAAAATTATTTCCCCACATCTCCCGGCCTGCGTCGTATGAAATAAAAGCCTTAGGTGTACCTCTGTATCTGTTCCAGTAATCCTCATCTTTATCCCTGATCCTGTCGAGCAGCAGAGGAATACCGGCGTCCCATGCCGAGCATGTGGTACTTCCTGATATTCCGGGGAAATCAGGCATAAGCAACGGGTCAGAAAGCCGGCTGTTATTTTCTGTTATGCTTTTAATTCTGAAACCCCTGCTTTTTTCTTCCAGTAAATTACCCGGGCCTGGGTAAAACCACTTCATTATCAGAGTGTCTCCACTTTGTGCATCAAGATCATCGGCAAGCCACCTGTTTATTATAATTTCGTTGCTATTTATATCATAAAGAATAGACTCCGGCAGTGCAGATACAAAGGAATAAGGCGTTGTTTTTCCTTTAACAGAAAGCTCATTAGCCAGATAGGTAATAACTTTTTCTGCCTGAGGAATTATCTGTTCAATTTCATCAACGAGGGAACTGTCAAGAAATATCCTGTCGGATATGATCTCAGATTCTTCTGTTTTTTCTGATGTCCTCACCTTCAATCCTATATCAGAAGGCCTGAGTATTTCTGCAAGATGATTTTGAAAATAGGAGACAGGGAGACCCTGCGTGTTTTGAACCAATATCCTGTTTGATTTCAGATATTCCGGTTCCAGATCAGAGATATTTATGAAGATATTCAGCGGCAACATCTGGCTGATACCAAGCGAAAAATTACC
>JAFGOZ010000224.1 GCA_016926235.1 Bacteroidales bacterium
AAAGATCGTGGTAATTTGCTAAAAAATGGTGGTTTTTATATGATCTCAATTCGGCAAAAAGTATGATGAGAATTTGGTTCCTAACATATACTGAACAGACCAGTCTTCATCTCCGGGATACAGAACTTCAATCACACGCCCCTGATCATCATATTTATACGAAACGTCATGCCCGTTTTCATCGACACTCTTTTTAATCCGGTCAAAAACAGTATCATATTCATAGCTTACTTCATGACCCAGAGAATTCACTGCAGACTCCGGAGCAAGAGGATAATCAGGATCATAATTAATAGTCGATACATTGTTACCCGGCTCTTTAACAGAGGTAACAATTCCAAAATCATTATATCCGTAACTCACACCGATCCATTTATTTTCGGTATTCAGCCACGACTGTTTCTCTTCAAGATCAAATCCTCTGTAGTAGAATCTTGAACCGGATATCTGAACTCCGTTTTTATTGAATGTAAGTACCTGCGAAGGACGCGAGATAATCCAGCAATTAATGTCATTGGCATAATCAAGTTCGGTTTTTCTATCAAGAACTCCGTTATAATAAAGTTCGCTTTTTTTAACGTTACCGAACATGTCATATTCTTTAATTTCATTTCGTACGGAACTGCTTACCGCACCGTCAATGTAGCTGTAATCGGTAACACTTTTCAGTTTAATGAATTTGGTGTATTTAATGTCATTTTTGTAATCCCTGTATAGAAAATCCGACCTGATGTCGTCATAGTATTCATAAACGCGTTTCGAAAGAAGAGCCCCGTATCTGTTATACGTCTCGGACTTTTCCGGTTTAAAAGCGTAGTTTTTGCTGTAAACTTCAGTTCCCTGATATGAACCGTCGCTGTGTTTGTGTTTATACCATTTAATTGATTTAATGCCGGTATTTGCATCTTTTACAATAAATTTCTCAAAACCGAGATTCTGTTTCTCACGGAAAGTTCCGCTGTAAAACAGAGGGTTCTCATAGTCATATTCAATGTGATTGTTGTTTCCGGCAATTGAAGTTATATTGTTTTCACTGTCACGTATGACAGTACTTTCATCGGTGTATGTCCATACATCTTTAACCAGATAACCGCAAACTTTATTATTAACAACAGGATAATCGGTCAGCGGAGCGTCCTTTATTTTATCAAACTTGAGAGAATACTGATAGTTGATTTCTGTCGTAACATTATTTTTTGTGACCTTCGTAAGCAGGTTTGTTTTGATGTTGCGTTTGTTGAGATGAGTATTAATTGCACTATATGGTGAACTGGCTATTGATTCCATAAAATCTAAAGACCCATCTGCATTTATATCAACAAAATCTCCATATTGTAAATTATACAAATTGTCCTCATGTCCGCTGAATACTTTATTATTATTAATTAAAGTAAATCCAGAATTACCATTAACAATCCATCCATTCCCGGAATTAATAAATATGCTATTACCAGAAGAAGTTGACGCTAAAATGAAATCATCAAGACCATCTCCATTAATATCTACAAATTGTCCATTTTTACTGACAACCAAACGGTCTTCTTCGTCATGACGAACATTATACCAGATATAAACCCCAGATGGAAATGTATACTTACTGTCATTTAATTCCTCTTTCCAACCCATGCCGGTATTAATCCATATTCGATTAACCGCTACCGCAGCATGATCCAATGTTGTACAAATATATGAAGTTATATAATCCTTTAAACCATCACCATTAATATCAACAAAATCCGAATGATTTGCAGTATATGTAGGATATCGACTATATAAACTATATGGTAACTTATATCTATCATCTAAAGTAAAACCAGTACCAGTATTAATATATGAGACAAAACAAGATCCATTTACTCTATAACCGCCTTCTGAATAACAAACAGTATAATCCAGTAAATCATCCCCGTTTAAGTCTACAAATTTTATTAAATCAGTGGGAATGCTATCATAACCTAATTGAGATTTTTCTGTCGGTAATACTGGATCATGATATATTTGAGCCACTATATCATATGAAGAAATATGTTTCCATCCACCTAATCCGTCATTTATATAAGTAACTGGGGATTTAACAAAGTCTGGGAGTCCATCTCCATTTACATCAATAAAAACACCTCCGACATTTGTCTCTGGTAAATTTCCAATTTGTGACCAACCAAATCCCGTATTACTGAACACCAAATTTTTGTAAATATAATCAATCTGTCCATCGCCATTTATATCTGCAAATTGGCCATTTTGAACACTATAATCCCTATGGCTACCCCAATTTTGTGAATAATAATAGCTAAACAAAGGATAAGGAAGCTGATATTGTTTATTATCAACTAACGCAGAATTAATATTAATTCTTGCCAGATTAGTTATTGAAGAATTTCCATCAACTACTACTTCAACAGAAGAAATATAGTCTGAAAACCCATCTCCGTTTAAATCAATATATTCTCCACTTTTAAAAGAAAAAATATCCCCATATACAGATGTTGTTAGATGTTCAACATATTGAAAATGGTCATTCTTAAATGTATCTGTTTTTAAAAAATTTGCTCCATCAACACTACCACTATACTCACAGGTATAAATATTTACAGTCTGATCGTTATATTTTTCCTCTACACTCTGAATTACACTTTTATAATCATGCAGATCCGGGAAATAATTCAGATTGTACCTGCCGATTTCCTTATTGGACGAAATATCCACTACGCTTACACTTTCAAGATGCTTCTTCATTTCAAGCTTTGTATTCAT
>JAFGOZ010000022.1 GCA_016926235.1 Bacteroidales bacterium
TCTACAATATAAATCGTAGCTGTTTTTAGGGAAGATTACAAAACAGCACAAACTGTTCAAAAGATTATCTTTCGACCACCCCTGATTGCAAATCCGCACCAGCCGCTGCAAACTTACTACATATCCAGCAGAGCGGGTTTTCATGCACATAGTTTACCTACTACCAATTCGTTGCATTCCTCTTCCCGATGCTCGGGACAGGCAGTCACAGACGAGAATTGGTTAACCCCTCGTTACCGTTGCACTCAAACGAGGGGGAGTTGGGATTAAAAACTTGTAGTTACGGCTCATATAGTTTTTAGTTTCAGGATAGTAAAAATACAATAATTTTAAGAAAAGCTTAGCCTGCGGCTAAACCACACGAAAGGATTCGTGCGGCAGCGGGGGGAAATTAGAGCCATGAGGGGGCGGGTGCGGGGGGGGTTACTTGAGGTAGCGTGGGGCTTTTTCACAAATATTAGAACTATCTATGCGAATCACTAACGATTTGCTTAACTCCTCTAAAACGGTATAATATGTTATAATATCATAAGCTGTTAATTTATTATCTTCAATTTTAAAATTAGTTAATTCATAACGATAACCGATAGTGTCACCAATGGCTGACTTTATTTCAGCTGTGTCTTCTCTGCTTAACAACGCATTGTAATAATACATCTTTTCATATCCGTTATATCCTTCTATCTTTTTCATCCCTTCATTATCAAAATAACAGATTTCAGTATAACTGCTCCATTCGCCCATCAAACCTGATTTTGAATTCTTCGATATAAACAATCGACTTTGACTGTCTATCATTTCCAATTCTCTATAATATGGAATAGTATTTTGAAATATCCACTTATTGTTAACAAGATGATATATGGCAATCAGAGAGCACTTCACATTGCTTTCCTCATACATCGGATAATATGGAATATGTACTAAGCAATAGTCCCCTAAATAATAATATACAAAGTATGCGTCCTCTTTGATGTAATTTAGTGGAACTAAAAAAAGATCATGCGAAAGCACATCACTCTTAACTGTATCATTCTCTATTTTGGGGCTATTATCGTTCTTCTCTGAAAATGAGATAAGAACAAATAATAGACTACAAAAAATTCCAACCTTTAATATTCTATTTAAAATCTTCATATATGATAGTATTAGCATTATTCGTAACTATTAAATATTTTCCATCCTTTTCTAATAAAACTGATTCAGAATTGTTAATGTATTTCTGTTTCCCATCAACATTACACACAGCTCTGAGTTTCCCATTTGTATCATTTTTTAATATTAAAATTAGAGTGTGTGCATTCCAAGTTTCATTTAATGTTGTTTCACCTATAGATATTGGAATGCCAAATTCGTGAAATTTGTCTAAGACGTTATAATATAAGTGCCACTCATAAATATTTGTTTCTATTACTTCTCCTTTTCTTAATACTTTAGCACCTTTGACAGACTCATATAAATATTTATATAAAACTTTTGCTAAATCACCTTTTGTATCTTGATAGCTATTTCCTGACTTGTGCCACCCATAACAGGCAGACAACCAATGTGACAAATGACAAAGAACGGTAACGGAAGCATCATTCCAACTATCTGCATAAGCTGTTTTTTCATTCACCAAAATATATGAAGGAAAATCAAGAGGACCATCGTCTTTCACAATATTATACTGTGAGGTCATCACATCAACCGAGTAATCTTCCTTTTGTGCTAGCTCTATGAAGAAACTTAAAAGTTTTGTATTTGTTTTAATATAATTTGATGCCTCATAAGAAGGTGGATTATCTTTTTTCCAGTTACCACTTTCATCAAGCACCCAAAAATGGTTGTCAACAATTAGAATACCAACATTTGTAAAGATCTGAGCATAATCTTTATTGGGCATGTTCAAAAGAGCTTCAATTAAATTCATTAGCTTTCCTTTTACTGAAAAGCCCTTTCCCCATGTAAATATTTCTCCGTCATAAGCATTAATCGAACTATAAGAACCTTCTTTTTGGAGTTCTTTTAACATTATTCCAATAACATATTTTTCAAAGTCTGTCCCCTCCGTTATTGTCGGTTGTGAATCATCATACCCTGTATATTGATAACCGGAAAGCCCATTCTTTGTGACCCATCTTAAATTAGTTGAATAAATATCTGAATCTGTTCTATCATTAATACTATTTCTATTGGCCAGTACTTTAGCTAAATTTTCTGAATCAACAACTCCATTAACAATACTAACTTTTGCCAAATCATCAAAATTATCAGAAACATCGTCCCCAACCCTTTTTAGATTGTCTTTATGAATCCACCAACCCTCAATTGTCGCAACTGCTGTCTTCACTTGATAATAATCACCACAAATTTTATCTGCAGTAACATAACTATCTCTCAAATGGCTTTCACCAGTTTTATTTTCTGAATAAGGGATGCTAACACTTTCAATGCTATTTACAACTAAATATTTTTCTTTATTATCCAACCTCAGTACCTCAGAAATATTTGATAGTGATGTATAATATTTCTCAGATTCATTCTTAAATGAAATAGAAACAACTTTATCTGTTACAATGACACTATTTAAGTTTACAATTCTGCCCTTTTCTAAAATCTCTTTTGGATTCTTAAAACCATATGGATCTTCTTGCTCCCTCACCAACGCATTACCATCAGAAATCACATAACCTAACAATGTTCTCAAATCAATCATACTTCCATCCTCATCACTCTGGAACACTTTCCCGATAATTGCAGGGTTATGTATAGCTTCCCACTGGAAACGAACAAGGTCGATTCCGTCAGAGTAGTCCATCAGGTTGGAGGTTTCTTCCATAGGCACTATATGGGCTGTATTGTCGCCTGCAAAGGTATGTTCGAGCTCGGTTTTGCTCCCGATATCGCTACGCTCATCGGGATTAGTTCGACTAACGCTTTTTGGTTCGCAAGCTCCCAAAATTCGTGTCTCACTAACGTGACCCAGCTCGTGTGAGAGGGTGCGGTAATGGCTGTCGTCGCTTCCAAAATTTTCAACAAACAGGTAGCCCCACTGCTTGCCCAAAGGCCCCGATATCGCTGCGCTCATCGGGATTAGTTCGACCAACGGCTTCACAGTTCCTCCAAATCTAAAATCGTGGACTCCTGAAAGCCGGGTCTCACTGAACA
>JAFGOZ010000225.1 GCA_016926235.1 Bacteroidales bacterium
AAAACATCGCAAAGATTGCACCAGTGGCTGAAAGAAGCTGGAATCAAGAAGAAAATCACCTTTCACTGTTCCCGGCATACCTTTGGTTGCTTATTAATCGAGAATGGAGTTGATATTTTCTCAGTCATAAAGTTAATGGGGCATCGGGATATAAAAACTACAATGCAATATGTGGAGAAGGTTGATACAACTCTGGATAAAGCGATTGATCGGTTGCCTGAATTTAAAAATAATTAATTGCTAAAACTTTTTTCTGTTTTAATTTTTAGGATATAATTTTCTATACCTCTGAGATCCCCAATATAAGATTCAATTTTATAAAACATTTGATCTGAGAAATCAGTAACTCCAGGATGTATGTATTGTGTTTGATCAGTGTAATCCAAGTAAAAGAAAAGAGAATCTTGATTAGCTATTTCACTATAGAAGATAATATAATAATCAACAGAAGTTGGATTTCCATATATGGTCGTTGTTACTTCATACCAGGAAATATGAGCATCGTTTTCAATAATCTGTATCTGAACATTATCAGGTGGTAGTGGTTCTTCATCAGCAAATACAGTAATATAATCTTCTTTGACTTTAGTATCTATGGAATCATTTGTGTCAGTTACTGTTAACGAGACAGTATAATATCCTGGATCATTATATATACAGGTTGGATTTTGCAAGGTGGAAGTATCTTCATTTCCAAAATCCCATAACCATTCAATAATACTACCAGATCCCTGAGTTGATAGATCATAATAATCAATACTTAATGGATTATATCCAGATACTATATCAGATGAGAATTCAGCATAAGGTGGGATGGGTATTAATATTTGATCATAATAATAAGCTCCCATATCTGCAATTGTGTCATCTGGATCAAAGGGTGATAATGGATCTCCGGTGTCAATACAGGGTGAATCTTCAGATAAAAAATAATAGCCGTTTTCTGGATCTGTAAATAATGGATCATATCCAATCAAATTATTACCTAAATCTATAACTTGATCGGGTAATGTTGATCCTTC
This sequence comes from Bacteroidales bacterium, assembly GCA_016926235.1. Next base: position 1,023 of record JAFGOZ010000225.1, read on the forward strand.
AACCAGTGAGTAGCTGAGAGTTGGAGAATCAAAATCAGTTATGGAAAAGTCATCTTCATTACCCCAGATAATTGTATTGAGAATAACAGGATTTGAAATATTATAACATTTTATACCGGCGGAAAAATTATTTACGATGGATAGGTTGGTGAGTATTGGAGAAGATCCATTATCGCAGAATATACCATTATTGAAATTTGAAGATATCTCAGAGTAGACAATACTAGCGCTGCTTTCATTAAATGAGATTGCCCCACTGGCATCATATCCTGCTATATCAACGATATGATAAGCATCATTAATTTTAACATAACTTAACAAAGAACCATAACCAGAAAGTGGAGAAAAGTAGATAGTACCCCACTTATATGAATCATCCCATTCACCCTGTTGATCAAACCGCTTAAAATTTATAGGATTCTCAAGTGTGCCCTGTGCAATTAAAGTGCCATTAATTTTCAAAAAACATGCTTCAGTGTTACCATCACTCATATCGAAATCACCGGATAATGAGTCAGCCGAATTGAATTCAACATCAACATTGGGATGTATTATTAGTGTATCTCCGACAGGGATTGTGATATTATCGGTAACTATAAAAAAACCATCAAGAGGATCCCAAATCCCCGAGACTTCACCTTTTATTCCTAAATCATTAAGATCTTCATAAAAATATCCCCCATCTTGATATACTGTTAACCTCTGCCCCTGACCATGACCATTTCCAACCACTCTCAGTGTGTCCAATTCATAAAATTTCCGCGTGACATTGACCGTGTCGTCAAATACTTCAAAAACTGCAACTGCTGCCAAGCTATCATATTCAACAGAAAAAACTGTTCCAGCTGGTGATGCTGAATAATTTGGTGTTTTAACTTTCATATCGGTTTTAATTTCTTTATCTTGTTCTGTTACTTTTACCCTGATCAAACCCTGCCTGACCTTTAATCTTGTTCTTACTATAGATTCATTATTAAAATATTTATCGAGTGTAATTGTAGATAATTCGCCTATATATACAGTACAATTAGCATTATCTCCAAATTTTATATTAAGTGCTGAATCTATGTCTGTAAAAATCATAGTTCCACTACAGATTATCATTCCAACTTCGGCATCAATCCAACCTTCACTCTCAGTAACCTTGACCTGACAAAATCCCTTTATCTCTGTAATTTCTGCACATTTTTTTTGAATTTGAGCTTCTTGAGGTTTATTCTCTTTGATATTTGTTTTAAGACTATCAGGTACTCGATTATGTGAATAGTAGAAAAATATGTCCTGTGAGAAATCTGCTAATGTATCCAGACAACAGCTTATATAAATGTTTACTGAATCTTGAGGTGCAAGCGAGATAGGCGTCTGAAAATATTCGAATTCAAATGAAAAAGGTGATTCAGGTTCGGTGGCATTATTTATTGTTATAATATTTTCTGAATTATTCTTTATTGTAATTGGTTTCATCCCCCACCAATCATATGTAAAATCTAATGTATCAGGAATAGCAATTAACAAGGAATCAGTTTCTATATTCAGATAAGATTCTTCTTGGGAAATCACATAAGCGACATGAACATACAGAAGAAGAGAAAAAATAACCATTAAAAAAAATAAATGTTGTTTCATAATAACCTCGTGTTGATCAGATCTGCAAGGAATAGGATTAATTTAAACTAAAATATTTTATGAAGTATAATTATTTTTACGTCAAGTAAAATAATTGTTCCAAATTATGGAATAATTAACATCATATTATCGCGAATAAGGGTCAAAATGAAACCTTTAGACAATTTCCGTATTGCCTAACCTGAGAAAATTTATTCTTTAAGGTCACAGAAAAGGTGTATTATTGTGTACACATCCGACATTCTATCTCAAAATCCAGAATTATCGATGAATTTATCTTCATTTCCCAGGTCTTGATAGGATAAAATTGTCCTGAAAAAATGGTGCCATCGCTAAAGATAAGCTTCAGTAAATAGATTATTAGGACTTTGAATTCTTCATTAAGCCTTACACCTGATGAATACTAAGTCTAATTTCTGATACAATCTTTCAATCTCAAAAAGAGCTAAGAATTTCCAGATGTATTTTGATACTCCTTCTCGATTATTGTGCTTTAGAGATGGGAAATTGGGGGTTGGTAAGGGATTTGAAAGAATTCATTACAAGTGGCCAAAAAAAGGGGGAAAGGTCACTGTAATCTCCAATCAGACTATCGAGGATGCTTCGGCTTATATCAAGGGCTGGTTAAGTGTTCTGAAGAGTAACAGGAAGCTGCTGTTTGCCTGTGCCAGGCAGGGAAAGGAAGCGGTGGAGTATATACAAAGAAAGGGCGGTGGAAACCGCCCTTACTTGAGTAAAATGTGAATTCAGCTGATTATATTATGGATTTTTTGCACAGCGAAATCCAGTGCGATTCTGGCTTAAATCAGAATTACTACCATTTCTATACCAGCTTTCCAAATCATCTGAATAATGATGCCAGGCACCACCTCTATAGACTCTTCCAGATGATCCAGGAGACCACCAACTATCAGTCCAATCGTTTACATTCCCTGCCATGTCATAAAGATCATATGGAGAAGGGCTATCGGTTGTTTGAAATCCGTTATAATTACTACCATTATAATAACCGACAGGAGTAGTATCATTGTCAAAAGGATCACCACTGTTCCAGTAATTTGCCCTACTTCCATCAAGATCATCTCCCCAAGGGTAATCGAATCCTGTCATTCCTCGCGCTGCTTTCTCCCATTCTTCTTCTGTTGGTAATCTAAAGCCGTAGTGTTCCGCAAAAGCCCATGCTCCAAACCATGTTACTTCTACAACAGGATGATTTTCATATTCAGATTCAATGGTAAACTCACTGCCTGTCCAATCAATCCTACAATATTCACTACCATCCATATTAAGATAAGCATAATTCCCTGCGCTATATTGCTCATCTCCTTCATAATAACCTTCCACAGTTGTTGTTGAGACTATAATATCACCATTTAATAATGCTTCAACTAAATAATTGACATACTGCTGATTGGTTACTTCGTTTTTCATAATCTGATATTCATAGTCGATAGACTGAATTTCATCATCCTCTCCCCAGGTGAAATCTCCAGCTGGGATAGAACACCATTGAAATTGACCAGTATCAAACGTAATGCTTGTTATTTCGCTAATATCATATTCATGATCACCAGATGTTGTATGAACAGTCATTGTTGTGGTTAATAAAATGGCTATTGAAACAATGAAAACCAAACAAATTATTGTTTTCTGCATAGTTTCTCCCTTATTTATTATTGCATTAATTTTACAATTTTTTAGAAGTATTAATCCCTCACGCAACGCACAGAGAAACCGCCTTGCCCGTAGCTGAAGTAGCGGTTTACATCTGTGAAACTGCAGTCCAGGCCCCGGTACCAGGCGCCACTACTATCGTTCTCTGTAGAAGACCAAAAGGCGCCGCTGTAGCTGAGATTGCTGAAGAGTCCACCGTAGTAGTTACGGTACCCGCCAGGAAGGAAATCAAAACCACTGCTGCCGAACTCAGTATCATTTTCAAGGTCTCCATTATACCACAGATCTGCATTACCAGCAAGTTTACTGCCTTCATTGGTACCTCGCCAGCCTGTGTCATGCGCTTCTTCATAAGTCATACCAAGATACATCTCCAGTTCCATGATTTCTTCATCTTCAGGTACATGCCAGCCTTCAGGAGCAAGTCCTCTGGGGTCATCTACAGCGTACCAGTTGTAAAGGTTTCCATATGTATCTGCATTGGAAGGCTCATTGTCATAAACACAGTAAGCACCTTCATTGGTACTTGACCAATCTCCACCGTCGGTTAAATGTGGGATGGGGTCACCATTATTATAATGGGTTACCTTCAGGTTCTCTACCATCCATTCCTGATCACCAATTACTAAGGTTTGATATACGTTGCCATCTATGTCGGTGACAGTGCCACCGCCAAATGTAATACTTGTTATCTCACCAATATCAAATTCATGATCACCAGATGTGGTATGAACAGTCATAGTTGTGGTTAATAAGACGGATACAGCAACTATCAAAAATAAACAGAACATAACCTTTTTCATGTTTTACCTCCTATTTTATCATTATCATTTTGTTTACTTTCTGCTTATCATTTACCGATATCCGATAGAAATAAATACCACTTGAAACTTTGTTACCTTTCATATCTGTACCATCCCATATCACAGAATGTTTACCAATTGGAAGTTCTTCGTTAAGAAGTCTGGTTACTTTTTGACCTTTGGAATTATAAATATCAACCGTTGTTTCACCAGGGACAGAAATTTCAAATGCTATTGTTGTAGTCGGGTTGAAAGGATTAGGATAATTTTTCAAGAATTTGATTGGTATTTTACTAATTAATAAAACCATATCTTCGACTGAAACATCTTCAAAGGTTATCTGCAAAATTTCTTCTGTGTCAAAACTATAGTCCCCACTATTTGTGTGGACAACCATAGTCTCACCATATAAAAGTAATACTATAAACATCAGCAAAATGAAAATACTTACTTTTTTCACATTTCCTCCTTTTAAGTTATTAATATAACAATTTGTAAATTCATTTTAAATTATTTCATTAATATATTTGTTCAAGGAATCTTTAATAAGCTACCACCACAATCTTATAAAAATACTTCTCTGACAGCAGAGCATCCTGATCTATCCAGGTAGTTGAAGTAACTGACAAACTATTTTTTAATTATGTAATACTGTAAGTCAACTTCTT
>JAFGOZ010000226.1 GCA_016926235.1 Bacteroidales bacterium
ATATTGGTAAACATTGTATTAGAAAATGTTTCTAAGTCCCGTTAGGGACGAAATATAATTTACTCGTTTAGTAATGAAAATAAAACTTAATTTATAAAAATTATAAGATATTTTTATTTTGTACTATTTCATTCATTTTGAATATTTATAAATAACATTTACGTAAGCACCGTAAAATAAAAGAAAATGAAAAAATAGAAAATGCATATTTATTGTTTCAAAAAAACTGCGGAAAAATCCGCAGTTTTTTGTGAAAATATCCTGATTTTTTTTATTCCCATATGTTTTAAAATTGTACAGTGAAACCCTAAAACATCAGAATAATATGGAAGCGATTTTACATAATCAGGTTACAACCGGGGCATTAGAAAATTCAGTAGGTAAGTTTCTGAACATAAATCTTGGTGGATTGGATGCTACAAGCACAGAAATTAGTATAATAAATCATGAGGGGACAAAGATACACCATACCAGGGCCAATGGATTTAGCAGCCTTAAGGTTAGCACCAAACATCTTCCCAAGGGGTTCTACCTCTTACAAGTAACATCTGATAAAGGTATTATTAATAAGAAACTTATTATCGAATAAAGATTAACCCTTCAATATCCTAAAAAGGCTGCCCGAAATTCTCTTATTCAATAAGCGCTAAAATTCAATAAGGAAATATCTTCAGGATCCGGACAGCCTTTTATTTTTTCCCTACCCCAAAATCCATAGTTCATCAATTCATCCTTTCCTTCAATAATCGAACAGGTTCTTATTGAAACCTTCTTTTTACCAAAATTGATACAAACTAAAAATTTGTTCTTACGATATAGAAACTTTTGTTTTCGTAAGTCAATCAAATCTACTATTTTTATGCCTTTAATTTTGAACAGAAAAACTTAAGGTATTACTATGATGAATAATTCAGTAGCAAACAAAGCAGCAGATAACATACGTATACTTTCTGCAGCTATGGTAGAAAAAGCCAAATCAGGTCACCCCGGTGGAGCAATGGGCGGCGCCGATTTTATGAATATCCTGTACTCCGAATTCCTTACATATGATCCGAATGACATGGCATGGCCAAACAGGGACAGATTTTTCCTCGATCCCGGGCATATGTCTCCTATGCTATATTCAACACTGGCATTAATAGGCAATTATACAATGGATGACCTGGCAAATTTCAGGCAATGGGAAAGTATCACACCCGGTCATCCTGAGTTAGATGTAAAAAAAGGAGTTGAAAACACATCAGGCCCTTTGGGACAAGGTCACGTAATGGGTATTGGTGCAGCTATCGCTGAAAGGTTTCTTGTAGCCCGATTCGGCGAATGGATGGCTCATAAAACCTTTGCATACATTTCTGACGGTGGTGTGCAGGAAGAGATATCGCAAGCAGCTGGAAGACTTGCTGGCCACCTGGGACTGGGTAACTTCATTATGTTTTATGATTCAAATGACATACAGCTTTCAACAGAAACTAGTGCTGTTACTTCTGAAAATACAGCAAAAAAATATGAAGCCTGGGGATGGCATGTATTATCTATAAATGGAAATGATCCGGATGAAATACGCAAAGCCTTAAAAGCAGCTATCTCTGAAACCAGCAAACCTTCAATCATCATTGGTAAAACCATTATGGGTAAAGGTTGTTTAAAAGCTGATGGAAGCAATTATGAAGGGCAATGTTCAACCCATGGTATGCCGCTATCGGAAGCAGGAGCTTCATTTGAGAAGACAATTGAAAATCTGGGTGGTAATCCGGCCAATCCATTTGTAATTTTCCCTGAAGTGGCAGATTTCTACAAAAAAGTAAAGGAAGAAAAGTCAAAAATTGCCAAAGCCAAAAAAGACGAACAGGCACAATGGGAAAAAGCTAATCCCGAGCTGGCTAAGAAACTTGAAAAATTCATATCAGGGAAAGCACCTGAAGTAGATTATTTAAAGATTCAACAAAAGGAAAATATCGCTTCCCGGGCAGCATCAGGAATTGCACTTGGATACTTTGCTCAGAATATTGAAAATATGATCGTATCATCAGCTGACCTTTCAAATAGTGATAAGACTGATGGCTTCCTTAAAAACTCAAAAGCATTTAAAAAAGGAGACTTTAGCGGAGCTTTTTTACAAGCTGGCGTTTCCGAATTAACTATGGCCGCAATAGCTAACGGGCTTGCACTTCATGGAGGCATTATACCTGTTTGCGCTACGTTCTTTGTATTCTCAGACTATATGAAGCCTGCTGCAAGGCTAGCTGCACTCATGAAGCTCCCTGTAAAATATGTCTGGACCCATGATGCCTTCCGGGTAGGTGAAGATGGCCCGACACATCAACCTGTTGAGCAGGAAGCTCAAATAAGGCTGCTGGAAAAACTCAAAAACCACTCCGGACAAAACAGTATGTTGGTTTTAAGACCTGCTGATGCTCAGGAAACCACAATTGCCTGGAAAATGGCTCTTGAAAACACAAAAACCCCAACAGCACTGCTTCTTTCAAGACAGAATATTAAAGATATTCCTGCATGCACTTGCTGTTCATCACGATACGAATGCGCTAAAGGAGCTGAAAAAGGTGCTTATGTAATTCAAAAACCGGAAGGTAAACCTGATATTATATTAGTTGGAAATGGTTCAGAGGTTTCAACCCTGTATGAAGGCGGACAACTGCTTGAAAAACAAAAAGGACTAAAGGTACAAGTGGTATCTGCACCTTCTGAAGGATTATTCAGAAACCAGCCATTATCATACCAGAAAGAAGTTATTCCTGATGGGATACCTGTATTTGGATTAACTGCCGGGCTTCCTGTTACACTGGAAGGTTTGGTAGGAGCAAAAGGTAAAGCTGTTGGACTTGACAGCTTCGGATTCTCAGCTCCTGCAAAAGTACTGGATGAAAAACTTGGTTATACTCCTGAAAATGTTTTCAAACAAGTTGAAAAATATCTCAGCGAATACAAATAATGTAAATACCATATATAAAAAAAGCTGCTCTCACAAGCAGCTTTTTTTATTTTGTAGAATATACACTAAAAATTTAAAATTTTGTAAATTAAGGTAGTTTTTAGATTATATTCAGCATGTTTATAAATAAAGCAATAGCAGCAATAATTCCCTATTTTCCAAAAAAATTCATCTGGCTATTCTCAAAGCGCTATATTGCCGGAGAACGGATTGGAGATGCAATTGAAGTCAGCAAAGCACTTAATAATGAAGGAATTAAGGTTAGTATTGATTTCCTCGGTGAATTTATTATAAACCTGAACGAAGTTCAGCCCTATCAAGATCAATATATTGAATTAATTCATGCATTAGAGGAGAATAAAATAGATGGCAATTATTCGCTAAAACCTACCATGTTTGGCCTCTTAATTGACAAAGAGCAATGTTATAAAAACATACGCACAATTGTTGAACTGGCTTCAAGATACAACCGTTTTATCAGGCTGGACATGGAAGATTCGCAATGTGTTGATCTTGAATTGGAACTCTTTAAAAAACTTTTTACAGAATTCCCTGCAAACGTAGGAATAGTGTTACAAGCATACTTGCGAAGAACATATAGTGATATTAAAGCCCTCATAAATTCAAATCCTCACAAAGATCAGCTTAACATAAGATTATGTAAAGGCATTTACCAGGAGCCCAAAGAAATAGCGTACAAAGATCATGACCGGATCAATGAAAATTATTTATTACTACTCGACTATATGTTTCAAAACAAATGTTACACAGGAATTGCAACACATGATGGTTATCTTATTGAGGAATCTTACAGATTGATTAATAAATACAACTTAACAACGGATGAATACGAATTTCAAATGCTTTACGGTGTCACTCCTGAGTTAAGAAAAACAATACTATCCAATGGACATAATATGAGGGTATATGTACCATTTGGTGAAAAATGGTTTGGATATTCAACCCGGCGTCTAAGAGAAAATCCACGTATGGTTAGTCAGATAATAAAAGCTATCTTTATAAAAAAATAATTTAGCCATGATGGTATTAAAAAGATCACTAATCTATATTATGGCATTTTGCATTATGCCAGGTATATTCTCACAAAGTTCACTAAACGGCTCCTGGCGATTTATGAGCTATCGGAATATATTGACAAATTATTTTAAGGTTCAAAGCTATTCATCCTATCGCTATGGTAGTATAATGCTAAATTTTAAGGATAGCCTGGGCGTTGGAACATTTAGCGGACATACTATCTCGAATACTATTAATGGAGAATACCAGATAATTGATGATAAGACTGTTTTATTTACGAATGTCACAAAAGGATTGTTTGATGAAACCAGTGAAATAATGGATATAAGGATAGGATTGAAAGGTAGTACAAAATATGAAGCAGGCGATAACAATCTTAAAATTATCTACAATAATGGACAGGAAGAAATGAACTTTGTCCGCGTCAATTATGATTTAAAGGGTACCTGGAAAATTAAACAATTAACTGACAGGGAAAATAATAATCCTAACAAATCTTATAATGAAGCACTGCGTTTTCATTTTGAGGGGAATAAGTTAATTATCTACAATGCAAATGACAGGAAAAAAACCATTGAGAAAAATATACTCCAAACCAATCTCTTTCATAAGTTTACACTCGAAGATATAAAGAAAGGTGAAATCGAAAAAAAAGGTATTGATCCAATAGTTATGGAAATATTTGCAGATGGATTAAAGTATGAAAGTTATTTAAACCAGCTGTTTCTATATTCGGACAGGTTTCGCGTGGAACTTATTCCGGCCGAACCTTAGAATTTTACTTCTGTAGAATTTTAATTGCCTCGTCAAGGGTCATTTGTTGTTGCTGGCCACTGACCATGTCTTTCAGTGTCACTAAATTTTTCTGCATTTCTTCTTCCCCAATCATCATCACATATTCAATACCCTTATTATTTGCATAAGTGAGTTGTTTCTTTATTTTAGCAGCATCAGGATATATTTCGGTACTTATATTTTCGTTCCTGAGCTTTGCTGCTAAACCCAATATGTACTTTTCTTCATTTGGACCAAAGTTCACGAACATAAGCTTTGAAGCACTTGACAATTCGAGAGGAAACTTTTCAAGATTATAAAGTACATCATAAATCCGATCTGCGCCAAAAGATATTCCAACACCCGATACATTTTCCAATCCAAAAATCCCTGTCAGATTATCATACCTGCCTCCACCACAAATACTGCCTATTTCGTAATTATCTGCTTTAACCTCTATAATAGAACCCGTGTAATAGTTTAATCCCCTGGCAAGTGATAAATCCAGAAAAACCTCAGTCTTTAATGATAAACCTTTTAAATAGCCAAACAGTGTTTCCAATTCACTTATTCCTTCTATCCCTTTTTCCGATTTGGCAAAAAACTTACGAAGAAATTGCAGCTTATCCAGGTTATTTCCTTTCATTCTGATAAAATCCTGAAGTTTTTCGATAGATCCTTCAGAAATCCCTTTAAGTCTTAACTCTTCATTAACCTTTTCAATGCCTATTTTATCAAGCTTATCTATAGCAACAGTAATATCTACGAGCTTATCCGTCTCCCCTATGGTTTCTGATAATCCCGCAAGTAATTTTCTATTATTCAATTTTATTGTAACATCAATCCCTAACTTTCTAAAAACCACATCAATGATTTGCACTAACTCAACCTCATTCATTAATGAGTCACTGCCAATAACATCTACATCACATTGATAAAATTCCCTGTAACGACCTTTTTGTGGCCTGTCAGCCCTCCACACAGGTTGTATTTGATATCTTTTAAAAGGGAAAGTAATATCATTACGATGTTGTACAATAAATCGTGCAAATGGAACTGTTAAATCATACCTCAAACCCTTTTCACAAAATTGAAGAGACAACTTATTCGAATCCTTTGATTGTAGAATTGCGTCACCGGTCTTTTCAAGAAAGTCTCCTGAATTTAAAATCTTAAATAGTAGCTTGTCCCCTTCCTCTCCATATTTGCCGAGTAATGTAGATAGATTTTCCATCGCAGGGGTCTCAATAGGAACGTAACCATACAACTGGAACACGTCCTTGATTGTCTGAAAGATATAGTTTCTTTTAGCAGTCTCTGCTGGTAAAAAATCTCTCGTACCTTTTGGCACTGATGGTTTCTGTTGCATGCTGATCAAATTTTAGGCCACAAAAATAGCAATTATGATTTATAAAAATAACTGAAATGAAATGAACTTATTAAAAATTTCCCGTATATGTCTTAATCCGGTTCAAAAAAAAACCGGCTTGAATGCCGGCTTTATACTCTTTTGCAGAACAGCTTACTCTAATCTCTTAGCCAGTTTTTTAAAGTCACTTTCAAGAAAACCATCGGGCTCCTTTTCATCGATCTTATGATAATCAAAATAATAAAACTTTGCATCAGCAGCTCCAATGATGATCTTATAGCAGCGCGCATTTACTTTTGTCCCTTCGGGTCCGACTTTGTGTAAAAATACAACGTTGGGATCCCTGTTATTTATTGCCTCCTCAATATCTTCTTTTGTTACAATTTTGAATTTTTCAGGATAAACCTTTTTAATCCTTGCAGCTGAATTCACTTCCTTATCAAGCTCATTTTCAAGTAAATATAAAGTCTTTCCTTTAATATTTTGAATATTATCATTATAATGTTTAAACACATTTGCAGAAATAATATCAGGGTTATCAGTTATTAGTTTTATATGATTTTGCATAAACCTTATCAATATGGCAAGTTTATAAATATAATATTCTTCTCCAACGTTTTTATAAGATACAGGCACCGCACAAAGTGCAGGCATCTGATTCACCCTGAAATAACTACCTCCGAGAAGACATTGTAAAAACCTGTATTCCGCGTCTGTTTTATCATGTTCAAACGATACATTTGTCATAATAATAAAGGAATACTGTGGATCCTGCCTTTTTGTATCAAATTCAGACAAATTTATAAAATCATATTCTGTGAGATTCCACTCCTGTTCAATCATATCCCGTATAACCATGTTATACTCTGCAAGGGGATTATCGTCGAGTACAACCAGGGTCTTGGTGGTATAAAACTTTTTAATATCTTCCTGAGTTGGCACATAGTCCTGAGCCTGCAATTTAATAATACAGGAAGCAATGAACAATAATAAAAAAATCTTCTTCATGACTGTAATTTTTATATTTAATTATTAGGAATTATATACAATGGATTTCGCTCATTAAACTTTCGTATATAAACAAATTTTAGTTGTTTTTTCTTTTTGTTTCTTAAATTGTTATATTCATCAAATAGTTCCGGATCTTTCATAAGAAGAACTTCCAGGTTTGAAACTGTATAATCAAGTAATTTTCCGCTGTCAAAATCAAGGATAAACTGTCTCAATTCATTGGAAGCAACAGAATTGCTGCGGGGTGTGTAATAATACGAATTGTAATACCTGTAATAATAAGGATCATAATATACATTATCATAGGTTGTAACATTTGCTACAAAATGACAAATCCGGCCTATAATTGTAATTCTCTGAAAATCACCGTTTAAATTAATGTATAAGGCCCCATTCCTGGAATAACCCCATATTTTTTTCAATTCAACATCAACTTTCTCGCCCAGATCATTATAGAAAGATATTACATTCTCAGATAAAACTTTCGTAAAAAAATCTTTATCATTATAATCGGTGGTTGTAAGTATTTTAGATTTTGGGATCGGACTATCGGATTTTACCTGTGCAAAACTTAAATATATGCCTTCCTTAAACTGAAAATCCGGTGTATACTTAATCCCAATTGTATCCTTTTGGGTAAAAATATCTATAGAAAACAGAAATAGTAAGCAAAATACTATTATTACATTTTTAATCATATATATCCTCATCATATCTAATACAACGTTAGTTAAAGTTAAAATATTTCTTAAATAATCCCATGGTTCTGAATTTAATATTTAAACTTAAAATTCATAGATCACACAATATACTTATTAGCAAATACTTGTATCAATAGCTTCTTTTTTTCATGGAAGTAATCATCACTTTCATAAAAAGAGACTTGATTCAAAACAGAATTATTATACTGCTTTGGTTTTTTTATTATATATTTATATTTCCATTTTGTATATATGACTGAAGAAAATAAAAACACGGATAGAAAATTCATGGAAGTGTTTATAGAAACTATAACCACCGGGATGAAAAACAGAATGCCAAAAGACCAGCATAACCGGTCAATGTCATTAATTCTTTTTTCATATATTGGCATTCTCTTTTTTATTGCATTTGGGACATATTATTTTATTAAAAGGGAATTTACCACAGCTGCAATTATTGGGAGTTCACTTGTAATTTTCATCACTAGTGTAATATATCTGCATAAATCAAAGAATATCATAATAGCATCTTTTCTTCTGATCGGTGCTATTACGATACTATTCTTATATATGATTATGTCAGGAGGGACAGATAATACGGGAATAGTATGGATGGTCATTTATCCTCTGGCAACCATTTACTTAATGGGAATCCGACACGGCACAATATTTTCAATTGTGTTTCTTATGCTTTCAGTTTTTCTTTTATTCCTTGCTCCGGAGTCTATTATGCAAGTTCATTATAATGTTAATGCAAGTATTCGTTTTATAGCTGTTTATATTAATATTTATTTACTCTCATTCGTATATATTACAGTTAAAGAAAAGGAATATTTAAATCTAAAAAGCAATTTGTTTCAATCAAAGAAAGAGAGTAAAGTAAAGGATGAGTTTCTTTCTAATTTATCGTATCAGATTAGAACACCTCTCAATAATATAATGGTACTGAGCAACCTTATTTCTCAATATAAACTAGACAAAACCCAGGAAGACCTTATTAACACAATACAAGCCTCTGCTGCAAACCTTGCAAATGTTGTAAATAAGATTGTCAATGTTTCAACTGTTGATTTTGAAACGGATAAATCAAAAAATATAAGTTTTAACCTGTTCTCAACTATTGAAAACACCTTAAAGATTTTCAGGGACCAAAAGGATAAATCCATAGAAATTAACTTTAACCAACCTGAACTTATTAAGACAACCAATGTTTTTGGAGATCCGATAAAACTTAAACAGATTTTACTAAATATTATTGAAAATATTATCAGGGGAGACCAGTCACAACAAATAAAAATTGACATTGAGATTTCAAGCACATATGAAACGGCTAAAAGTATTGACCTGCTTTTTGTAATTAAAAATAACAACCCGATCAATTTACCAACACTTGAAAGTAAAAAACAAGAATTTGTTGACCAGGCATTTTCATCGGCCGATTTAGCCCAACCAGAAAGTCAGGAACTGGCTTATATTGACCTGACGATTGCCAGGAAAATTATTGAACTGTATGAAAGTAAACTTAATATTGAATCTGCAAATCAATATATTAAATTCTCCTTTATCCTGAAATTTAAGAAAGTTCAAAAACAGCGTATTGAAACATCTTCTGAGAAGAAGACCAGTGCTCCGGAAAAGCTTAAGATTAAAAAAAGTGTTGACCTCAAAGATTCAAATGTATTGTTAGTTGAAGATAACCTGATTAATCAAAAAATAGTACTATTAAGTCTGCAAAAAATAGTAAAGAACATTGATATAGCCAATAATGGGAAAGAAGCCCTGGATAAATTCGGATCATCAAAATATGATCTGATCCTTATGGATATACAAATGCCTGTTATGGATGGAATGATTGCGACAAAAAAAATCAGGGAAATTGAAACGAGTACTACAAATGAGTATACTCCTATTATAGCAATTACGGCTAACGCACTTTCAGGAGACAAAGAAAACTGTCTGGCAGCAGGAATGAATGATTATATAAGCAAACCATTTCAGATTGAAATATTGATTGAAAAAATGAAAAACCTTCTGGTCAGCGAAAAGTAATTTAAAGTGAGTATTTGTACTAATCCAACATCAGATAAGCATAAAATTCATTGAATTATTTTTATCCCTGGAAACTTATATTAATATAATAAATATTCATTTCTAAATTTTCACTTTAAATCCGATCACCATTATATCATCCACCTGTTCATGTTCTCCCCTCCATTCAATCATACTTTCCTCGAGTAAGTACTTTTGTACTTCAAATGGCTGATTATATATTGACAACAATAAATGCCTGAATCTGCGGAATTTATATTTTTTACCTTCAGGCCCTCCAAACTGGTCTGCGTAACCATCAGAAAAAATGTAGTATATATCATCCGGTTGCATTTCAATATGATGGGTTGTAAATTCCGGTTTCTCCAAATTTAATTCATCTACACCTACTGAATATCTGTCCCCTTTAATTTCTATCACCTTATCATCTCTAACAATATAAAATGGGCTAAAAGCACCTGCAAACTTAATATGTTTATCATATTTATCAATGATACAAAGAGCAACATCCATGCCGTCCTTCAATGATATATTTTCAATATCTTTGAATATCTCACCAAAATCATCATTCAACTTTAGCAGGATTTTTGCCGGATCATCAAAGTTCCTGAATGCACGTAATCTCCTGAACAATTCAAAACCAATGATCGACATAAATGCTCCCGGAACACCATGTCCCGTACAATCGACAGCTGCAAGGAATATTTTATCCTGAATTTCCTGTATCCAATAAAAGTCCCCACTAACAATATCTTTTGGTTGATAATAAATAAATGACTCAGGCAAATAGTTCTGAAAAACTTTTTCTGATGGCAATATGGCTTGTTGAATACGCCGTGCATAATTAATACTATCACGTATATTTTTATTCTGAATGGTTAATTCCTCCTTTTGTTTAGCAATTTGCATTGCAGCTAATTCCTTATCTCTAAGTGTCCTGTTAGCTTTTCTTAAACTTTTTGTACGGATCCTGAGAAATAAATTAATAAGGACAATAGCCAGGAAAGCATATATAATATAGGCCAATCTTGTTTGCCAAACGGGCGGCTTTATAATAATTTTAATTTTTTTGCCATCATAATTCCATATATTATCACTATTTGAACCTATTACATGAAGAAAATATTCTCCTGGAGAAATATTCGAAAAACTAGCATAATCATGATTGCCCCTATAAATCCAATCTTCCTCACTACTACCACGACACATCTTATATGCGTATTGGTTTCTTTCAGGATATGTATAATCCAGTGCAGCAAAATAAATATCAAAAGTGGATTTCCCGTAAGGAATTGTTATTTCATCTCTATCTTCTATATGCGATATAACCCTGTTTTTGCCACTATATATTTCCAGCGATGTTATTTCAATTGGTGGCACATATAGATTTAATTTTATAGAGTCGGGATTAAAATAGTTTATACCTTTTACACCTCCAAAATAAATCCTCCCATTATAATCCGCCAAACCAGCGCCAATATTGTATTCATACCCTTGTAATCCATCACGTATATCAAAATTTCGAACAACACCTGTCTTAGGGCTAAAATGACAAATTCCCCTGTTGGTACTTAACCATAAATCATTTCTTAAATCAGGCACTATACTATAAACCAAATTGTTTGGAAGGGATTGGTCTATTGTATATCGGGACACTACCCCGGAATCCGGATGAAACACCTGCAAACCATATGATGTGCCAAGCCAGAAAAGACCTTCCTTATCTTCATAAATACTATATACTGAACCTCCTAAAATTCTAAATGATTTAAGGGCAGACTCTTTTCCATAGTGAAAATAAATATTCTTTTGTTTGTTATATTTAATTAATCCTTCATCGCATCCCACCCAAATAAACCCTTTATCATCCTGAAACAAAGCATTCACATTCTCTATCTCTATTATTTCAGCATTTTGTATCCTAAAAGTACTTCTTACTATCTCATACTTTCTATCGTATACATGGATGCCCCGAGATGAACCCAACCAAATATCACCGTCATTATCCTCCATTATGGCATATACACTTCTGTTTTCAAATAAATTACATGGAATAACATTGCTTTGCCTGCAAAATTCCCTTAATATCTTGGTTCTATTGTCATAAGTAAATAATCCATCATCGGTGCCAATCCATATCAGACCTTTACTATCTTGTATCATGCTATAAACAGTCCTGTTATTTAGAGAAGACAAATTGCCAAAATTTGCACTACTGAACTGAAGTTCTTTAGTTTGAATATTCGATATAAATTTTATACCTTCTCCGCTTGTACCTACCCACATAATATTTTTATTATCTAATAATAAGGATGTAACATTGTTTTTTTCAATACCCTTATTTAAGACACTTCCATTTTTCACTAATTGCAACTTTTGAGGTTTTTTGTCAATTTTGATTAAGCCTTTGGGTGTTGTTAACCATAATATTTTAGATTTGTCTTCAATAATCGAAAACACAACACTAACATCAACAAAAGTACTGATGCCTTCTACCATCCCTAATATTCTATATTTGCCAGAATATCGATCAAAAAACACCAGTCCATCGTTTGTTGCAACCCACATATTATCGTCCGAATCAATCAATATATCATTAATTTGATTTATCAAACCATCTTTCTTTTTATTAAAGTAATAATCTTTAAACCGTCCAGATTTAGGATCAAATGCATTCATGCCACAATCAGTACCTATCCAGATCACGCCATCCTTATCCAATGTTAAACACTTAATAAAATTATTACTTATACAGAATGGCATGTTTGGATCATTATAGAACCGTTTCACAGAATTATCAGAAGGATCAAAAGCCTGCAAACCATCCTTAGACCCAATATAAATTTTGCCTTCTAAATCTTCCATCAATGGAAAACTCTTTTCTGCCGGCACAATTGAAAAAACACTGTTATAATGTTTAAAATGCTTAAACCCATTGGTTGCTGAATCAAATCGTTCAACGAAGGAACGGGTTTTTATCCAAACATTATTCTTTTTATCTATCAATAAATCATATATTTCAGGGCTGGATAAGGCGTTGTTATCTGATGGAGAATAAAGAAAATTTGTAAACCTGTCGTGATGTCGGTCATACCTGCTTAATCCACCTTTTGTCCCTATCCACAAATTACCATTTAAATCTTCCGCAATTGCAGTAATGTAATTATTTACAAGCGAACAAGAATCTGTTGGTTCATTACGATATTTTTCAAATGTGTATCCGTTATATTTATTAATCCCATCCTTTGTCCCTATCCATAAGAATCCTTTTGAATTCTGGAAAATGATATTGGTAAATGACTGAGATAAGCCGTTTTCAATAGTAAAGATCTCAATATTATATCCATTAGTCTGAGCTACTATGTGCCCAAATGGATATAATAGCAGGTAAAATCCTGCAAACCATATTTTTAATAACCATCTCATCAGCCAACCACTAAGATAGCACTATTTTAAGAATATTAATTGCCCCCATTTACAAATCCGTTATAAAAAGCCCCATTATATTTATTAATCCCCATTACTGATAATGACGGAGATTGGACACGCTCACCCAATCCCAAATCATTCCAGATCCGGTCAATATTTTCTATTGTATCCTTTTTTGACGTAATGATATTGGGCCATCTTCGGCCATACTTACCTGTAATCTCGTTCTTATTCAATCCATTAATACTAATCATGGATGTTTGTCCTTCTTGTCCAAATATACGAATATCCCTCTTAGGATCAATATTATTAAGACAATACCAAACAGCCAGGCTCACATTGGCAATGTCTAATTCTGCATCTACTATCAACAATACTTTACAACCTAAAATAGCACATTCATTAGAAAGCTGCTCGATAAGGCCAGGATTTTCTAAAGCTTCATCCCTTTTAACGCCAGCAATTAAAACCGGTATTTCCTGTTTGAAAAGGTTTGCATTTATCTTCTCAACCCCATCAATTTTAGCTGTAATTTGCTGCAAATCATTCTCATTAATTTGTTTTAATCCATTACTTCTCTTATCGTTATCTTTTTTATTCGTACAATCAATGCCAAGCTTCGACCCAAAACCAACCTTATTGGATGCATGATCCAATATATCCAAAGGTCCTTGTCCAAAATAAATATCTGTATGAGGATTTAAGTAGTTTAAGCATTCCTTTGCTAATTGTGTATAGTCAGTCAGATCAGCATCTTTTTCAAATACAACCATTATCTTATTAAACATCATTTGTCCCGCTCCCCATAAAGCATTCATAACTTTAAATGCCTGTCCCTCATACTGTTTATCAATACTAATGAATGTCAGGTTATGTGCTACCCCTATAAAAGGTAAATGCATATCTGCCATTTCCGGGAGCAATCCAATGCGCATAGGTTCGATAAATAGTTTTTCAGTAGCTTTAGCGATCCATGCATCCTCCATCGGAGGTATGCCAACTATTGTTGCAGGATATATTGCTCCCTTACGATAAGTAATACATGTAACATGAAATTTCGGGAAATAATCAGGTAATGAATAAAAACCTGTATGGTCACCAAATGGGCCTTCAAGAAACAGTTCCTCCTCCGGGTCAATATACCCTTCCATGATAATATCTGCTTCTTCAGGAACTTCCATTTCCTGGGTAAGGCATCTCACCATTTTAACCCCTCTCTTTCGAAGCAAACCGACAAACAGGTACTCATCAATATTATCTGGTAATGGTGCAGTAGCGGAATATGTAAGTAATGGATCTCCTCCTAGTGCAACAGCAACGGGCATTCTCATTTTTAATTTCTTATATTCTCTGTAATGACTTGCTCCTGTTTTTTGCGGGTGCCAATGCATCGCAGTTGTGTCATTATTTATGACCTGCATACGATACATGCCTACATTTCGCATCCCTGTTTCAGGATGTTTTGTAATTACCATTGGCAGTGTAAAGAACCGTCCCCCATCACCAGGCCAGCATTGTAAAATTGGAAATTTCGATAAATCAGGCTGCTCCATTACAATTTCCTGACATCCTCCTTTACCTTTACGCTTTTTTGGAAAGTATGAAGCGAGTTTTACTAATTTCGGCAATAATTTAATTTTGGGAATTAATCCCCTAGGTGGTTTAAGCAAGTCTTTCAGCACTTTTCCCATCTCATCTCGGGTATCTTCAAATGTATTACATTTAAGAACAGTGCGCATACGTTCGTCTGATCCAAAAGCATTTATAAGTAAAGGAAAATCTGTCCCGGTATTTTCAAAAAGTAATGCTTTACCCCCATCTGGCATTTTCGATACACGATCAGCGATCTCTGCAATTTCCAAAACCGGATCAACTTGTTTATTAATCCTGATCAACTCCTTTTTTGACTCAAGTATATTTATATAATATACTAATTCACTTTTAGCCATTCTATCATTATTGAGATGGTTAAATTACAAAAAAGGTGTGTTTATTCAATTTATTAAATGAGATAATTATCAACCAACGCAGGTCTGGTATTTGAAGATATCTTCTTTATTTGAATCAGCAACCGAATATTACAGTAAATACGGTTCCTCATTTCATTTAAAATCTACAACCACCGAACCGCCTTCCTTAATAGTGAAGTATTTATAATCTGAATAGTAGGTAAATTTTGCATTTAGAGGACGGTATATTACAAGATATTCACCAGGCAATAATAATTGTGCAATGCTCATTTCCCGGGTATCCAAATTTGCAATCCACTCAATGTCATCATCCTTAACTGCATAAAGGCTCCCGGTTATAAGTGAACCTTGCTGCATCTTAAGCATGCCGGGCTGAGGAATAGTGACCGTGGTAGTATGGCCAGGCTTTATCTCCACATCTTTTATATTCAATCTGGGTAATACAGGTATTTCCAGGTCGTATTTCCCGATAAGGTATTTTTCAACCTGGTTTATTTTTTGCACATTAAGTGTATGTAAATCTCCTCCTTTGCGTACAATAATCTGTTGGTCCCTGTACTGATTCGATCCTTCAACAACAACTTTTAAAAACCCTTGTGGTGCATCTAAAGCTATAACTGTATGTCCCCCTGAAGATATGGATATATTGTCTTTTTCTATGGGAGGCAACGTGTGAACTTCTAACTTATATTTTAATAATGGATCGAGATATATGGTATCAGGATTCCCCCGGTGATTTATCGTATGAATAAAATTATATTTTACTTTCCCCGAATATTTATCATAAAAAGTCATTGCAACATCCGTCTCTGTTGGCAGTCCTTTAATATCAAGCAGATTTACCTGAACTGTTGTTTTGTTTAGTACCTGATTTATGGCTATATCTAATGCTTGTTTTAACCGATCTTCATTAGTAGCATTATAGAAATTCCCTATACAATTAAATGATTCTTTAAATTCCTCATCTATTCCAATCCCTATTACAAATGGTTTAAGGATTATTCCTGCTTTTTGTAATTCTTCAGAAACTTTGCAGGGATCCCCTTCACAGGCTTCAACACCATCAGTAATTAGTATTAAAATATTTCTACAATCTTTACATGGAGGGAAGTCTTTAGCAGCAAGCTCCAGCGAATTTGCAATAGGAGTAGTCCCCTTTGGAACCACATATCTTAACCTTTGCCTTATTAAAGAGGCATTATTGAAATCAAAAGGCACCTCAAGCTTGGTGTCATTACAATCCTGAGGAGGCACCGTACTTTGATGACCATAAATCCTTAATGCCATCTGCACATTTTTATTATACTGCAAAGTATCTATCATTCCAATGAGCACCTTGCGGGCAATATTGATCTTAACATCATTCTCCCACATCCCGCTCATACTTCTTGAAGCATCAAAAACAAAAAGTATTCTGGTCAAAGGTTGTTTTTGAGTCTTTTCAGGTTGACAATATAAAATGTTGTTAAAAACAAAAAGACAGCTAAGGATAAGTAATATATTGAATTTTTTAAGGACGCGCATAATCAGATACCGTTTTATTAATATCAGCAAAGGTAAATATTATATAAACGGTAATTGAGTCTCAATTATTTGAAATATCAACAAAAATATGAACCTTATAGATATCCTTATTAATAATTCTTCATTCTGATTAAAACATCATAATTTCAAATATCCTTTTTATGCTTTTTAAATGGTTTGTCTTTCAAATAAAAATCCCCACCAAAATGGCAGGGACTTTTAATCAATGCTATTTAATTCTACTTTGACACATTGGAAAATCAACCAGTTTTTGCCTTTATTCCCTAAAGGGAACTGTTTGATTTTCAGCTTCTCCCTTTAGGGCGCGGGGTCAAAAAGCTGAAAATCGTAATATGAAATATTTAATTTGTCATAGTAGAATTAAGTATTCATTATTTTATCATGATCTTCTTCATGCTAACATCATCTTTATCATACAACTTAATAAAATAAATACCTGCAGGATACTCCTGAACACTTATGGTTGTTGTTTTCTGACCATCCTCAAGCTTACCTGCCCATACTACCTGGCCCTGAATATTTATGAGTTCAAGCAGAATATCTTCATTAAAATCTATACTTGACTTCAATTCGATATTCAAAATATCATTTGCCGGATTCGGGTAAATCAATATATTGCTTGCCGATAAGCCGACTTCAACACTCGTGTTCAAATCCACATAAACAGGGAAACTG
This sequence comes from Bacteroidales bacterium, assembly GCA_016926235.1. The sequence continues at coordinate 17,512 of JAFGOZ010000226.1, forward strand.
CCTAAACAAATGCCGTTACTAACCGTTACAGAATACCAGCCCGGCAAATTAACTATCAGGGTTTGTCCTGTTGTAAAATCCTGCCATTGGTATGAAATATAACCATCACCCGCATCAAGAGTATAAGGGAAATGCACCCATAGTGTATCATCTGTCTGGCCAAAGTCCACATCCGGTGATTCCCTGACAAAAACGTCTCTTTGATACGTATCATTTGACGGATCTATATCATCTTCGTATTCAATTGTAAAATTGATCGTATTATCTCCTTCAATGGCATTATCAATACCACCTGTAAAAATATAATTCCGGGATTGGAAAGGATCAAGACCGTTTACCAATACAACATCTTCCATATGGTTATATCCATTCAGTTCATATCCAACACGGATAGTATCATTCGGCAATACGTTCAGGTTTCCGCTATTACGTATCTGAATGTATACTGAACCATCAAGATCCTGCATACATACAGAATCCCCAATGTTTGCACCGGAAATAGTCATATCGTTTACCAGAATATATACATAAACAGTATCCCTGTCCTGGCATCCATTTGCATTGGTAACAAGTACATGATGGTTCATGCCGGAAGTTGCAGCTGTAACAGTATAGTACCTGTCCGTAGAACCATCCCTCCAGTAATAACTATAGCCTGTACCTGCTCCGGCATCTAATTGATAGGAAGCTATAAGCAATCCATCCACATCGTCGCCAAGGTCCACAACCGGGTTACTAAATATCTGATAGCTATCTGAGAATGTATTGTTATCAGGATAAAAATCACCACTGGTAGCTATGCTTGCTAAAAAATTATATGTACCAACCGTATATGTTCGGGTTTGCGGGAAAGTAAATATAAAAGAATCATTGGGCTCATAATAACTGCCTGATATAAAGGTTCCATTCTGAGCTGTTCCGCTGTTTATAGTATAGCTCATATCTATCATTTCTCCCGGAACAATTGTGTCAGAACCAGTATTCCTTATTAACACAGATACACTCTCCAGGAATCCTGAGAAACAGGTATCACCCGGATTAGTAATCCTTACCATTTCGAGGTCACGAACTTTCAAAAAGATATCCACCGTATCATGGCCAACACATCCCAGTGTATCAGTAACCGTAACCCAATAGCTGCCCGATTCATTTAATGTGTAACTATTCAGTGTATCATCAGGATTATCATTCCACAAATAATCCACAAATTCAGTGCTGGTGTTTAATGTATAGGATGTATCTATAATCGTCCTGTCAGGACCCAGCATCGGATCCGGATACCCATAAGATTCCACAGGGGCATCCGTCAGCATATCGTTACCATAAACTGAATCGTAAGGATATCTCACGGCTATATCAATTTCGTAAGTGACATCCAGCGCAGATAAATCGGCTCCGGTTGTAAAAGTATATATAAATGAATCACCCGGATTAACTGTTTGTGCAAGAAGCATTGTTTCTGCAACAAAAGGTCGTGAATCCACACGATATGACATAACCACCTGACGTCCTGCGGCAAATGTATCTGTACCCACATTCCATACCCTGGCTATTATTGTTTCAGATGCACTCAACTCACAATCGTTAACCGGCCATAACAAGCTATCCGGAGCCAGGTCGGGTATTAATTGCACTACATGTACAGTGCCCGTAACAGCACAACCATTTGTTCCATTGGCTATAGTATATCCATAATCGCCTTCACCCGGTACATTAAAGGTCGGGGTAGTTGACCCGTCATAATGCCATTCATACGTATAATCTACATTATAATTGGGTATTAATACAATCGTATCAGGCTCTACACTATATATGTAATCAGGCAAGCCCGGAATAGGGGCCGGTTTTACAGAAAACGTATGTATTGCTGTATCGTTATAGGATTCATAGAAATACGGATCATCTTCTATCAATGTATAAGCAACAACAGTATACACTCCGGTATCTACTAAACTAATCGGCTTTGTAAAATGGAAAGGGGCAGTTCCTCCAATCGGAATTGGAGTAGCTAAAGTAAATGTATCAATAACCGGTGCCCTGCCATTGACATCCAATCCAACAATGATATCTGTACCCGTAGAAAGCTGTAATACTCCAAAATTTTTCACAGTAACCCATAAATAGGGTGAATTTACATACTGGCACTGGTTATCTTTAATTGAGTCTATAGAAATAACCCCTATATCATGAGGTGCTTCATATATTTTCACGTCATCAAATGCAATCCCATCATCTTCATGAGCTGTATCACTCTGGAAAAACATCCTGAATTTTACACTGGATTGGCCATTTACATCTATGGGCAGGAACTGTTTTGCCGTAATCCAACCACCGCTGGAACCATCCCAGCCTTCGGTTCCAAGAGTCGGGATATCCGGATTATTGTACCAGTTCCAGTTTAAGGTATCTGTATCAGTAGGAACCAGGCTCCACGTATTACCATCATCGATTGAATATTGTAAAACAGCGCCATCGCCATTATACATAGTATCAATTTCTTTCCATATCTTACATTCGAATATAGGTTTTTGTACTGTTGAAAAATCAAAGCATGGCGATTCAACATAAGCTGAATCATTTTCAACATAAGTAGAGTTATACCTTGTAGACCAGCACCTATTTGTTGGTTCAATAATTTTATATTTCACAGGATAATTCAAATCCCAGACACTTCGCGAATTCCCATCATCTCTCCAGAATACCGGTTCAGAGGTAAAAGTTTGTGAATAGGGTAAATCAATCACAGGCATACTATACACCTCTGTAGTAATTGCATCCAGGGAATTATCCTCATCTCCTTCCATAAGCGTTGTAACTACCACATTGCTGTAAACAGCAGGTAGTGAAAGATCGACAGGTTTAGTAAAGGTAAAATCAATATAATCCGACGGCTGGATACTAGAAAATATAGTGTCTGTTACCGTTTGTCCTCCATTAAATGTTATTCTTACCGGAATTAGTGCCGGTGTGGGTAATGCTCCATAATTCTGAACCCTGACCTGTGGATACTCTGTTGAACTATAGTCACATCCATATACCGGATAGAACAAATCAGAAACACCCACATCCTTGGTAACCCAGTCTCCGGTAATTAATACGTCATCAATATTCCACCCGCTTGTTGCATAGCTGCCAATCAAGTCACTTAAGGTAAACCTGATAAATACATCTCTTTTACCATCTGCATAACTTGAAATATCATATGATTTTTGCAGCCAGGTTGGGTCAATAAAATAACCACCCATGGTCCAGCTATTAAAAATAATGTGCCATGTCTGAGCACTGTCATTCGATACTTCAATAAAAGCCCTGCGCGCATTCTTATGAATATTCAGATAACGCTGAAAAGTTAATTTCACATCCCTGTAATAGTATAAATCCAGACCTACAGGAATTGTTGCCCTGTATACACCATCACTGATTAACTCATAATTACCTAATTGTGCGCCTAACCCTGTAAGATCTGTCCCAAGCACAGTGTCGCCACTAAAGGCATAATCAGGGTCGGGATTGCCTGTTGTCTGATTATTTCCAGGGATTGTCCCTCCAAGACCTAAAGGTTTGTTTTTCTGAAATTCTCCTGTCAAAATCCATTCAGTTGTACCTTCAAAATCGTCAAAAAATACAGTATTGTAAATAAGTCGTTTCCCTGCCGGATCAGTCAAAGTGGGCGGATAGTAACTGCCTCCTACCACAAGGTCATTGGCTTCAATATAAGCATCTACATAATCGTTATCAATTATCCCTGTGTCAATATCGAATGTAACCCATATTACATTTAGACCATAATCAAGGGTCAGGTTAATTCCACTAAATACAACTTCCCCTCCGGTAAAACTTTGCGCTGTATATATCGGATTGTCTATAGAAAATAGAGTATCCTCGGTATAATAAAGATTTACTCCTCCCGATTTAATATCATCGTCTTTATCACATCCGGATTGAATTGTTAAGGACTGCAATTGAATGCTACCAGAATTGCCCAGAACATTTAGATCTATCCTGAGTATTGGATTATTGTCAGTGCCACTGGCTACAAAACTTGTAGAAGCCTGCTTAATGAAATAAGATTCCAGATATTTTGTCACAACGGCTGTTTCTATGATGAGAACTTCATCCACACAAGTACCATGACCATATTGCGTCTTCCCTTCAAATGCAATATAAAAAGTACTGCTTTTCGCACTGTCAGGAATTGGTATTACCCGATAGTTCCATTCTTCTACCGGATTAACATATTCCTCAAGCAAAACCCAGGCAGAATCCTGTCCTTTTTTATAATAAACTCGTAATTGGTCATTATAGGCACCTCCCCATGTCCATGTTTTTTGCACATGCCAAAATCGCAATTCCGGTTTTTGAGTAGCTAATAAATCTATGGGAACTGTTATCAGCTTGGTTGCCTCCCCGTTAAAGCTTTGGAAGTCAAAGCAGGCATTCATTGTATCAGCGGCTGCACTGTCCGGGAAAAACTGGTGACCTCCCTGCCTGTACTTCCAGTTAACGAGAGTTGAACCGCTTACTTTCTCTTCGGTCCACCCGATTGGCAATGCCCCTTTAATAAAATTCTCATAAAGCAATGTATCCTGCGAATACAGGCAGCGGGAAACCAATACAAGCAAGAATATAACGGATAAACGAATCAACATAGTTTTCATTTTATATTATATAAAAGGTATTTACTTATAATAATTTCAATACTGATAATATGTAAAGGTAACTATTACCGGGTAAAAACAACCAAGCAATTTCTATTTTATATCCTTTTTATTGATCCCCTTTCATCAAATAAACCCGGTAATATCTAAACGTAAATATAACTCAAACGGTTTCAATACAATACAAAAATTTATTTATGAACATTCCCTTATTAATAAAAAATCATTAATATTCAGCAAATTAGAAAAACACTTTGTTTATAAATAAGATGATCTTCTTCTATTTAGATAAAATAAAAATAACTAACAAATTAAAAATTAAGAGGTTATGGTAACCTATTCTTTTTTTTTTCGTATCGTAGGATAAAAGTTCCTGCTTTATTTTTCAGAATAAAAAAAACAATAAGAATAGTTTGATTTTGTTATATTTACAACTTAATAAAAAAAACTAGATGTATTATCCTTATGAATGCGCTTATAAATAATACAAAAAAAATCCTGGGCCTGTTAGCAGCTATATTCTTTTTGGCTCTTTCGGTAAATGCACAAACCGACCGAGAATTCTGGTATGTAATGCCAAATATTACCCCGGATCATAATTGGAAGGCAACGGGACAAGAAAACTATTTTGTTTTTACAACCACCAACCTGCCCGCAACCGTCAGGATTGAAATGCCTGCCAACCCTGCATGGACAGACGTGGTACTAAACATTCCCGCCAATTCGAACTATCAATACACCATCACTCCCTTTACCCAACTACCCCAGATGAAGAATTATTTTGAAAATACCGTGGGCTCTCCTCCGCTACCGGGAAAAAATAACCGGGGTATTCATATAACTTCCACATCTCTCATTACAGTTTATCATGAATATGCAAACACAAATAACCCTGATATATTTGCCCTAAAAGGAAGGAATGCCCTGGGAAGGTTATTTTATACCACGTTTCAGACCCGAATGTATAATGTAAATGCAGATGTGAATAACGCAACCGGCTGGAATGAACCTGCTTACTCGGCATTTGATATTGTATTTACGGATAATGATACCTATATTGACCTGGTAATCCCTGCAGGCAAAGCCATATACCAGGGGCCTGGAATGACACCCCTTACAGGTTCTGTAACACATCTCGGACCTTTTCAACAAGGCGAAACCTTTACTGCTATACCATATCAAACCACCAATCCTGAAGTAAATACAACAAAACCCATATGGAAAACCACCGATTACTATCAGGATGGATATGGCCGTGCAGCTGCCGACCACCTAAATGGCGTAAAAGTTACCTCAACAAAAGATATCGCTATAACCCTGAAAGACGACTCGATGAAATCACGTCATCATGGTTGCTATGATCTGGCAGGAGACCAAACAATACCAACCCGCTTGCTGGGTACAACCTATATTGCGATGCGCGGACAGCTAGACAGGTACGACTCACCACCGCCTCCGCAAAAACCATGGACTGATTCTGATTTGTATACTTCAACTACTTGGTATATGCCCCCTGCAATATATGACCTTCTTGAAGAATTGTATATAACTGCAATCCATAACAATACTAGTGTGAGTATTAATGGAACCTCCATGACAACAATAAATGCCGGCCAGACATATCAATATGATATTAGTAAAGACTCCCTTTTCTTATTAGTAGAAGCATCGGATTCTGTATACGTATTGCACATGTCCGGTTTTGGTTGTGAGATAGGCGAAGCTGTTCTTCCCTCTATAAGTTCCTGTACAGGCTCTGCCCAGGTTGGTTTTACACGAGCAAGTGATCTTCCTTTCTTTTTAAATATCATGGTAAGGGATTCTGCCCAGGATAATTTCTTATTGAACGGCGCATATAATGCATTGCTTGATCAAAGTATATTTACAAAGATACATCCCAAATGGTGGGCTGCAAGGATAGGGCCAATTGATACTTCAATAATCCATACAGGCAAGCAAACAATGATCTCAAATACCGAGGATGTCTTTCACCTGGGGATCATTAATGGAAATGAAACCGGAGGCACTCGTTTTGGGTACTTTTCGGACTATAATGTACTTCAAGTAGAAGCCTTTATTGTTGCCAGCGGTAGCCGTGATATACGAATGTGTTATGGCGAAAAAGCACAAATCGTGGCTTCTGGTGGCTTCTTCTACCAATGGACACCAACGGACAGTCTTTCAGATCCTTTTAGCCCCACGCCCCTCGCTTATCCTGCCCACGATGAAATATACAGGGCTGAAGCCCGTGGTGCCTGTAAAAGTAAACAATATACGTATGTAAATGTTTCGGTTGCAACCCAATGTGATGCCGATTTTGTTATACTGGATACAGCCATAATATGCTCACCAGACAGTATAAAAATAATGGAATCTTCCCTTGGGGTAAGGAATTGCGAATGGTACTGGCGTTTACCGCGTTTCCCGGGCGACCGTAATTCCTATAACTTAACATACGATAGTGCCTACAGGGATACAGTATTTTATCACACATATGTTAACAACAGTGACACAGTGGAAAACTGGCAAATTATGCTGGTTACGTTAAATCCATACGATTGTCGTGATACAGCATATGGTTATGTCAGCATCCTGCCAAATACGACTGCCGAATTTCACGTCTCCGATTCGGTAGGCTGCCAGCCACTCACCGTGACATTTACCAATGATTCATATCAAGGTAATCGCTTCCGCTGGGACTTCGGAGATAATACCGGAGCGATTGACTCCACCGGAAACCCCGTTTCACACCCCTATATTAATTATTCGGGTACAACCCAAACCTATACGCCTCGTTTATTTGCCTCAAAGTTTTATCCCGGATATGGGTTTTGTAGGGATTCAACACATTTTGATGATATAGTTGTATACCCCCAGCCGGAGGCAGATATTGTTATTGACCCCAGTGAAGCTTGTGCCCCTTATACAGCAACTTTTACACCTGTCCTGGAAACGGTAGATACCGTGCTATGGACATTTGATTTTCCAAATAGTACTATTCAAACCAGTAACCTGATCCCGCAAACCAGGACCTATACTAACACCGACCCTAACCCAATCACCCCGACAGTGATCCTTGAAGGATGGAGCCAGTATGGAGGCAGAATCTGTAGTGATATGGATACCCTTCACCTTACTATATATCCTGAAGTAGAAGCAAGTTTTATCATGGACCCAATTGACCCCTGTGATGCTGATTCAACACCAATTAATTTTTACAATAATTCTAATGGTTTTAAATTAAGCCATATGTGGCAGTTTGGAACAAGCGGATCAGACACTGCATTCAATCCTGCCCCCAGACTTTTTGAAAATAAAGATACTTCAACATACACCTATTACATTACCCTCGAAGAAACCACACAGGACTGGTTATATTGCTCCGACGATACAACTATGCCCCTGACTGTAAGGCCTTTTATCCATGCCGAATTCGATATATCCGATGCCCTTCTTACCTGCCACGATTTTACCACTACATTTACCAATCTTACTAACAGGCCAAATGCGAATACTTATGTATGGTCTTCTACACAAACAGGTATGACAACCCCTGCAATAAGCACATTTACAGATCCATCTCCATTTACTGTACAATATAACAATACAAGTATAGGTATCGTAAATGATTATGTCACACTGGTTGCAACAAACCCTGAAGGTTGTACAGATACTGTAACCCATAGCCTGACAATTTATCCAACAGTGATTTCAAGCATCACGGCAATTGATACTGTCGGATGCCAGCCCCATACTGTTAACTTTACCAATTTATCCACTCCCACAAGTCAAATTGTGTCCTATTCATGGGATTTCGGGGATAGCAGCTCTGCTTCCTATAATAGCAATATTCCAGTAAGTCACACATTCGAAAACTACACGGATGACCTTGTTATGTACCCGGTAACATTAACTGTCCGCAACAACCATGCATGCGAACATACTGATTTAATAAATGTATATGTCGGCCCCTGGCTGGAGGCTGAATTTTCGTTTAATGATACCAATAAATGCCACCCGAGGAATCTATATCTGCAGGGAAGTTCTAAAGGGGCCATTGCACTGAATGGTTATAGTTGGGATTTTGATGATGGCGACTCTGTTACAAACTCATTTAATAGCAGTATAAACCATACGTTTATCAATCCAAAACCTTCATCTCAGAATGACACATTTAATGTAAAGCTTAGAATTTCAAATTTTTTCCCAATAACCGGAATACCAGGAGGTGGCCTTACATGCACCGATGTTTTTACCAAACCTGTTGTCGTTTACCCCGAGGTATTTGCCAACTTCGACCCCTCACACTATTTTGGATGCAACCCACTTACTGTAACTAATTTCGGAAATGTATCTTTGGGGGCAAAACATTACTATTGGAGCTTTGGTGATAATACTTTCGATAGTATTTCCTCCCCACCTCCACATATATTCGAAAACGAAACCATCAACGATTATCCCTTCCCTGTTCATCTGCGAGCTCTTTCACAAAACACTGTTTGTGAAGATGATACCACCATTGATATCACGGTTGCCGGATTAATGATACCATACATTAAAATAGATGACCCTACGGTATGTCATATGGAACCCCTTCATATTTACAACCAATCCATAGGAAATATAACAAGTACATGGCATTTTGGTTCCAGCATTGAAGATTACCAGGATCCGGACTTTTATCATAGTTTGCCGAATACCGGCACTGCACCAAGAACAGTAACTGTTCGTCTGGTAGTTGCCAATAATGATCATCCAACCTGTACCGAGGAAACAACCCATAATGTGATAATATATCCCCAGGTAATTGCATCTTTCGATAGTATTCTGCCTGGTTGCCATCCGTTGGATAGAAATATTGTAAACACTTCAAAACCACTTAACAGGCCTAATTTATATGAATGGGATTTTGGAGACCTGGGCACAAGCGTTGATTCTGCGCCATTCCACAGGTTTAATAACTTCGAATATACAGATGTACAATACCTGGTAACGCTCAAAGCAACGTCCCCATATAATTGTGTGGATTCAACCGAACAATGGGTTGATGTGTACCATGTGCCACTTGCTAAAATGTTTGTGCCCAATAATATAGCCTGTACGCCCAATTTGGTGCAATATACAAACAAATCAAAATCAACAAATACTACAACATATTACTGGGATTTTGACTGGAATGGGGTTGTTGACACCATAACAACCGATGTTAATGTACCATTATCCTATCCATTTGAAAATCCCGGTTCAGGTTTATCTTCTTATACAAGCCACTTGCTGGCAGTAAGCAATCATGGCTGTACAGACTTCGACACGTTGACCATACAGGTATTCCCGGGAGTAGGTGCTATCTTTGGCCCTGACACCTTTGGTTGCAGCCCGGTACTTTACCAACCTATGAATTCATCATTCAACGCTGATAACTACGACTGGGAATTTATTAACGGCAATACCGTGTACCGTTCAACCGTTGCTGAACCCACACAAATACTTACCAATAAAACAAATCAGGATGTCCAATTTATGGTCATTTTAAATGCATCCTCAGAATCAGGATGTGCCGGTGTTGATACCCACTACGTAACCGTATTTCCTCAACCACGTACCGGATTCTCGGTTTCCTCTTCATTTAACACCTGGTATCCCGGCATAACTATTCAATTTTATAACGAATCCGAGCATATATTAAGATTTGGAGATAATCATCCGGTAGATTATGTCTGGAATTTTGGAGATATTGCCGGTGATGAACAAAACAATAACGCCACAGTACCCCATACCTATTCCAGTTTCTCACATGATGAAGAAAGACGCAGTTATGTTATTACCCTTACCGGGACCAACAGTCAACATCCACAGTGTACACATACCACGGTAGATACTATATTTATGGAACCGCCTGTACCGGAATTAAATGTTGTTGCTGTTGATGATATAATCGAAATATGTCAATATGAAAGCATAACCTTCAGGCTCGATGACACTTCGTATGTTGACCTTTCAGTACCAGATCCTGTAACGTGGAATTTTGATGATGGCACCCCAATTGTATCAAATAGTTTGTTTAGTATGACCCATAGATATGATACGGCAAGGATATACCGGGTACAGGTTACATTAAAAGGAAACGGTAACCTGAATACAGGCTTTGATGATATAATTGTTGTAGTGCATCCAAAACCCTACGCAAACTTTGATGTAGCACCGAGAACTGTTAGTCTGCCTGACTACGGACTAATCAGGCTTTATAATTATTCCAGAGATGCAACCCAATACCAATGGTACGTGTATGGAACGGATTACAGTACCGTCCTTACAGGTTTTGAACCCACGTATGATTATAATGTAGATGATGAATTGCACCTGCCCGGTGTTGGGGATACGGTAAAAATTACACTGGTTGCCTATAATGTCTATTTTTATGGTGACAACCGTGAATTAGTTTGTAGCGACGACACAACTGACGTACTGGGAGTTGCTATTGTCGGTAAAGGCTTGCTTTACTATCCATTAGCGTTTGAACCTGGCGGACCGGAATCTGCAAACCAGGAATTTAAACCCTATATGGGAGAAGAATCAGGTGGTGTTGTTGATTATGAGATATGGATATATAACCGGTGGGGCGAACTGGTATTTCATACAACAAATCCTGATGAAGGCTGGGATGGAACTTTGCATGGAAAACTTTGCAGAATGGATACCTATGTATATAAAGTTAAAGCTAATTTCTCTTCCGGAAAATCATATTTCCATGTTGGAGATGTTACGCTTATCCGATAAATGAGAAAATATTTGATGTATCAAGTCTTTGATAAAAAGAAGATGGATTTATAAAATAAAGCGATGGAATACATGCATCAAAATAATTATAAAGAAAATAGTACATATTTAATAAATACTAGTATATTAGCATACTTATTGAAGAAGCGCTTGAATTTACGAAGATATTATATTTACATTTTTCTTCTATTTATTGCTGCCATCAACATACAAATCCATGGTCAAGAAGCACATTTTACGCAATTCTACGCAAATCCGCTTTATCTTGCACCATCCTTTGCCGGAGCAACTGAGCAACACCGTATAGGTTTTAATTTTCGTGACCAATGGCCCAGTGTTCCGGGAACCAATACTTTTGTCACTTATTCATTTGCATACGATCATTATTTTTCAAACTTCAATAGTGGTGTAGGGGTTTTCTTTATGAATGATGTTGCTGGTTCACTCAGCCTTTCAAACCTGAAATTTGGGTTGATGTATTCTTATGACTTCCAGGTTTTTAATTTTTGGCATATACGACCAGGAGCCACTTTTGCATACTTCCAGAAATCAGTAAATGTACCCCAAACAGCCTGGTATACAAGTATCCAGTCTGATGGCTCTCTTACGGAAACAGGAAATTTGCCCAAAGAGCCATTCTGGGAGTTTGATGCTTCAGCCTCTGTACTTATTTATGCGGATAAAATATGGTTCGGATCATCCGTTGACCATCTTACAAAACCCAGGGATGCTTTTGATGCAGATAATGATTCTAGGTTACTGCCAAAAGTATCATTGTTCGGAGGTTATCAAATTATACGTAAAGGCCGTCTGTTAAAACCCATTGATGAAACAGTTTCTGTTGCTTTCCTTTATAAAAATCAGTACCTTAACCAAACATTGGATGATAGTACAAACCAGGCAAATCCAAAAGCCAGTCTTGATTTAAAAAATACTGATCAGTTGGATCTGGGCCTCTATTGGTTCAAAAGCCCTTTGGTTTTTGGTTTGTGGTATAGAGGGTTACCTGTACGGTTTGGAAAGTATGAAGGAGAGAAAAAAACCGGTGAAAAAGTAGGTGATATGCTGGCCGTTATTGTTGGGGTTAAAGTGCCTCAGTTTAGCGTTGGGTATTCCTACGATTTCACAATATCAAGACTTGTTGGACAGACTGGTGGTGCACATGAAATTTCAATGATTTATGAATTTAAAACAAGCCGGCGAAGAAAGATACATGCCATCCCATGTCCAGAATTTTAGCGATTTAGCTCTCGCATTACTCCATCCGTATCTTCATTAATAAAGATCTCACCTGTAAAATCACTTGCGTTCCCAATAAAAATGGCCCTTACCTTGAATTTTTTTATCAATTCTTTTTTCCCATCAAGAGTATAATGAATACCCGTCTCAATAAATAAATGACTTTTCTCAACAAGATAAGCCTGCCTGGCCTCTTCTACCTGATCAGTAATATTTTGGGGCGAATTATACATATTCTTAATGACCCTGAAAAAATTCTCTCCCCCTTTCTGGTTTGCAGGAAATAGTATCATATATTTTTCTGTTATTGCTATCACATCCGCAGCTAAAGGCCCCTGGTTTAATGTATTGTAATAGGAAGTTGTCGCATTAACCGGAATGGAAATATAAAGATACGTATCCCCATTAATCAATAAATTCAGACCAGGTTCAATGCCCATATCCCAATATGGCCAGGATTTGTAACTACCTGGTGCTTCAATCTTAACTTTAAGTCCTTCATTCTCAAACTTTGCTTTTAATGCTTGTATCTCGCTATACAATGCCTTATACATATCTTCTCTCTTAGAAATGAATTCAACAAAATCACTCTCCAAAAGATTTGTAGTGCCTTTAACCATTGCATTGAATTTTTCATAACAAAATATAGAATCCATACTAGGTTCAGTATTTTTTATGAATGCATCAATCAGCATACTTTGTAGTTGTTCCCCAAGACATAGTTTAAAATCTTCCAGTGCATCTGTATAATAAGTACCTGACGCATCATATATCGATCCATCAGGATTTATGCCTATTACCTTTTGTTCCAGCATGTCCATTTCATCATCAGGTTCCCGAAAATCTGACTGAGGTAGTTGCGCAACATTCCGTTCAATACTTTTTATTGCTTTATTAAAAATACTATCTATAGTTTTTTCAAATTCTATATCATGATTCTCTCCCGTTGATATAACAGTTTTTATAAAATAATATTCACTTGTGCCTAATTTTTTTAACTCCCCGCCAGTGTGTTTAAAATCCTCCCCAACCGGATAGAAAATCTCGAACCTAAGATAGCATCCGTTCTCTTCAAACAATAAATTTTCATCATGCTCATCTTCAATTTTTACACCTTGCGCAAAATAGAAACTGTGCTGATCATAGTATGCATTTATACTATTAAATGAATCCAATTGTCTAAAGTTTGATCTTTCAGCTTCAACTGACATGTAAAGATTTTTTATTGCATCAGAAAATATTTTCATCGGAGTCTCCAAATTATGATCCTGGGCATGCATTTTAATGTGTAAAATAAAGAATAAGAAAATAAAAACATATTTCATCTGAGACAGATTTAGAAATCATTACTTAGTTTAATTGAATTCAAATCCAATAGCAGCATATATTCCTTTTAGTTTAAGGCTTTCATTCTCCCAGCAAAGTTCTTCAGCAGCTTTATCCAGGTTTCTCTTCCAATCATTGTATCTGTTTTGGTCAGATATCATATCAATAATAACATTTGCAAGTTCCCGGGCATCTGTTGTAAGTGTTGTCATCCCAATATTATAGCGATTAATAATTTTACATACCTCAGGGTAATCTCTGCCCAAAACAGGAGTTCTGGATTGTATGTAGGTGAATATTTTATTAGGCAAGGAATAATAATAATTTAAACCCAGATTCTCCTCCAGGGAAATACCAATTTGAGCTTTTGCAGAATACTGAAAAAGCTCCTCCGGCATCAATCGCCCCAGAAAATATATCCTGTCACATTCAGAAGAAGCTCTGGCAATCTCCTGAAGTTTTTCAGATAAATAACCATAACCAGCAATTACAAGTACCATATTGTCCAGATATTTCATGGCTTCCATTGCCAGTTCAATTCCCCTGCCCATATTAAGAGCACCAATGTATATAATAATGTCTTTATCTTGAAGATTTAATGGTAATGTAAAATTGCCGTTTGCATTGAATTTCTTTTGTACATTTCGGACTACATCAACTTTAATGTTATACTTACTTGCATAGAATTGTGCTATTGAATCGTTTACTGTGTAAACATACTTTAACTTTGGGAACATATAATTTTCCAGTCTAAGCCAAACAGAACGTACAAACTTGCGGTCCACTAATTCGGGTAATTCAGTAAAATACTCGTGTGTATCATATACTAAAGGTCTTTTTTTTAACTTCGAGACAATATAGTTTGAAAGCAATGTATCTAAATCATTCGCAAGTAAATAGTCAAAACGGGTAAATAAAAGATAAAAAAACAACCTGAAATTTAATGCCGCATAAAAAAATGGCCCTTTGTTAAAAAGTAATTTGAAACGTTTGGTTTTATAAGGCAAATCATTGTTTATGAAACTATCTTTCAATCTTCTTCCCACAACAACAACTTCAACCCCTGATTCCATAAGTGTCTCAGAAACCTTATTAATTCTTTGGTCTGTAACAATATCATTCGAAACAGAAATAATTATTCGTTTCACTTTTGGTTTCAATTATATTATTTTTAAATTTACAGAACCCTAATTCTTGATTTTATATTTTGCTGAAAGATATAAAAAAATCATGGTAAAAGTCTACGAAAACTATCCACTTAAACAACACAACACATTTGGTATTGATGTAAAGGCAAAATATTTCGTAGTTTTGCCCAGTGTTGAGAACATTAAATCATTTCTTGCCACCCGGGAATTTAAGAACAAAAATAAGTTAATATTAGGAAGTGGCAGCAATACAATATTCACACACGATTATAATGGTGTTGTGATAATACCCGATATCACGGGTATCAATATCGTCAGAGAAACCAAAAAATCAGTAATTCTTAAAGTTGGCGCCGGCGTAATCTGGGACAGGTTTGTGGAATATTGTGTAAATCACAATTTTAGTGGAATTGAAAATCTTTCGAATATCCCGGGTACTGTTGGTTCAAGTCCGATACAAAATATTGGAGCTTATGGGGTTGAGGTAAAAAATGTTGTAATCGAAGTAGAAGCTATCAATATTAAAAGTCAGGAAAAAAAGATATTTAAGAAAGAGGAATGCAACTTTGGATACAGGGATAGTATTTTTAAAAATGAATTAAAAGGTCAGTACCTCATTACTAATGTATTTTTTAAGTTATCGAAGGAACCCAGGTATAACACATCTTATGGCATTTTAAATGAGGAAGTTAATAAACTGGGCGAAGTTAATCTTAAAAATATTCGAGATGCAGTAATAAATATCCGTAGTAAGAAACTCCCGGATCCAATATCGATTGGAAATGCAGGTAGTTTCTTTAAGAATCCCATTGTGGATTATGAAGGTTTAAAGTCCCTTAAGTTAAAGCATAGAAAAGTACCAGTATTTAAAGCATCCCGTGGTATGTATAAAATACCTGCTGCATGGCTTATTGAACAGTGTAATTTTAAGGGTGTTAAGCATGGAAATACAGGCACCTATGAAAACCAACCACTCGTTCTGGTCAATCACGGGAATGCTTCCGGCAAAGAAGTAATAAATTTTGCAGGAGAAATTGTTGAAGCAGTTAAGAACGAATTTGGGATAGAACTTGAAATGGAAGTTAATGTTGTATAATAAGGCTTCCCATATTCTATCTACTCTACATCGAACACATTTCCACTATTCAATAAATCATCCATATTCTTTATAGGTGAAGAAGCTTGAACCTGATTGATTTGATCAAACAAAAGGCTTTCATAAACTGTGCTTTGATAACATCTCACTACTCCTAATGCTATAGGATACTCAGGCCTTTCCATCCGTGTAAGCATATAATGCATGGTGTCATCAGGATTTTGCGTATTATGGATAAGAATATCCTTTTCAGTAATTCCATTCTCACCAATAGTAACGACTTCAAGCCGGGAGGATTTCAGAATAAGCCCTTTATTTCTTTCTTTACCAAATATCATGGGTTTGCCGTGTTCAAGAAATATTGTATGATCTTCTTTAACATCTTTGCCCGTAATATCAGAATGTACCTGGTTATTAAATATCACACAGTTCTGAAGTATCTCCACTACCGATGTTCCCTTATGCGCTGCTGCTTTAATGAATATATCTTTCATCATGGCTGGTTCTGTATCTACAACCCTGGCATAAAATGTACCCTGCGCACCCATAGTTAACTCACCTGGTTTAAAAGGATTTTCAATCGTACCTTCGGGTGAAGTCTTCGTGATACTTCCTTTAGGTGTTGTAGGCGAATATTGGCCCTTTGTTAAGCCATAAATTTTATTATTGAAGAGTAAAATATTTACATTAATATTTCTCCGTAATATATGTATAAAATGATTTCCGCCAATAGCCATAGAATCGCCATCACCAGTGACAACCCATACACTTAAATTAGGATTTGCCACCTTTATACCGGAAGCTATAGCAGTTGCCCTTCCATGCAAGCTATGAAATCCATATGTATTAATATAGTATGGGAATCGTGATGAACATCCTATCCCTGAGACAAATACAAATTTCTCCTTTTCTACTCCGGTTTCAGGCAAAGCATTCATCACCGTTGATAATACAGAATGACCGCCGCAGCCCGGGCACCATTTAACCGGCCCGTCTTTCTTAAAATCCTGCCTGGTCAGATTAAAAATATTTTTACTTTCAAATGTCATATATGCTTAAGTAGATGGTGAAATTTTTTCTTTAATTCCGAAATCATAAAAGGTAAGCCTTGTACCTTGTTATACTGTTCAATTTGAATGCACGGAAATTCAGCTCTTAAATAACTGGCAAACTGTCCCAGATTAAGTTCACAAACTATAATTTTCTTAAATCCTTTTAATACATCCTCAGTTCCCCTGGGTAAGGGTTTGATAAATTTAAACTGTGCCAGGCTGATTTTATGGCCTTCCTTTTGCAATTCGTCAACAGCTGTAAGTAAAGCTCCATAGGTACCTCCCCAACCAACTACGAGCAAATCTCCGGTTTTATTCCCTTCTACTTCAAGTTCTGGTAACATGGCGGCAATCCTTTGAACTTTTAGCTCACGCGTTTTTACCATATGCTGATGATTCAAGGGATCATGTGATACTTCACCTGAAACATCAGCTTTTTCAAGTCCCCCAACCTGGTGTTCTAATCCTTTTTGTCCTGGTATTGCCCATAAGCGCGCCAGTGTAACGGGATTTCGGAGGTAAGGACTATAATTTGAGTCATTATCTTTAACCGTATGAAGATTGATCTCGGGCAGTTCTTCCATTTTAGGGATGGCCATCAATTCAGACCCATTAGCCAGATATCCATCTGAAAGCATAATGACAGGAACCATATGCTCCATCGAAATTTTCGCAGCCAGATAAGTCTGGAAGAAACAATGTGCGGGAGTTGTGGCAGCCATCACTACACAGGGACTTTCGCCATTGCGGCCATACAATGCCTGCATCAAATCACTCTGCTCAGTCTTTGTTGGTAAACCTGTAGATGGGCCTCCCCTTTGAACATCAATAATTACTACCGGAAGTTCTGTAACTACCGCCAATCCAATCGCTTCACCTTTTAAAGCAAGCCCCGGGCCAGAAGTAGATGTAGCAGCCAGATGGCCGGCATAACTTGCCCCAATAGCAGAACATATCCCTGCTATTTCGTCCTCAGCTTGAAATGCGATAGCACCCAGATCTTTTCGTCTGGCAATTTCCTGTAATATTTCTGTGGCAGGAGTAATAGGATATGATCCCAAAAATAGCTTTTTCCCTGCTTTTTCTGCAGCTGCAAGCAGACCCCAAGCTGTTGCCATATTGCCTGTGATATTCCTGAATCTGCCCTTTTTTGCTTTTACCGGGTTTACAAGAAATGTAGTAGAAAAGGCTTCTATCGTTTCAGCATAATGGTATCCGGCTTCAAGAACTTTTATATTTGCTTCAACTAGTTTTGGTTTATCTTTAAATTTCTGTTTTAAAAATTTTTTACCAATATTTATGTCCCGGTTAAATAGCCAATATAAAATACCGGCGACAAACTGGTTTTTCGTTTTATCAGCAACCTTATTATCTAATCCACACTCCTGAACAGTTGCATGTGTAAGTTCTGTAATGGGTGCTTTAACTAAATTATACCCCTCCAGCGAACCATCATGCAAAGGGTCCTCAACATAACCTGCTTTTTTATAATATTTATTATCGAAATTATCAATGTCAATTATAATGGTTGCACCTGGTTTTATCCATTTCATATTGGCTTTAAGAGCAGCAGGATTCATTGCCACCAGTACATCTGCCTGGTCTCCCGGGGTCTGAACTTCTTTATGACCAATGTGTACCTGAAAACCGGATACACCTGCAATGGTTCCTTGTGGGGCACGAATTTCTGAAGGATAATCCGGAAAAGTTGCCAAATCGTTACCGACAAAAGCTGATGTATCAGAAAATTGCGCTCCGGTAAATTGCATACCATCCCCTGAGTCTCCTGCAAACTTCACTACCACATCCTCACGCTCAATTATTTTCTTCATTTTGCCCATAATGTAGCCTTTTGGTATTACTAAAGATACATATTATAAAAAAATTGGACTACGATTAAAACCATTTTTTTTATATAATGTTCAACAGCTAATCTTGTATATACTTAAATTTACATTTAAATTTTCTCATCATGGCATTAATAAAAACTTTACCGGGATTTACTCCATCATTTGGCAAAAACTGCTATTTATCTGAAAATGCAACAATAATTGGAGATGTTATTACAGGGGATGATTGCAGCATCTGGTTTAATGCAGTATTACGAGGAGATGTAAATCCCATTCGAATCGGTAACCGGGTAAATATACAGGATGGATGTATGCTTCATACATTGCATAAAAAGTCAGTAGTTGAAATTGGGGATAATGTAACGATTGGACATAACGCAATTATTCATGGAGCAAAAATTGAAAAAAATGTACTTATCGGAATGGGGGCAATTATCCTTGATCATTCAATAATAAAAGAAAACTCTATAGTAGCTGCAGGTGCATTAGTTTTGGAACATACAGTAGTTGAATCAGGATGGATATATGGAGGAGTACCGGCAAAAAAACTCAAAGAATTAGATACTAAAGCAATCGAAAGAATGATCCTTAAAAGCGCTGAAAATTATTTAAAATATGTTGAATGGTATAAATAGCTGTTGGCTTTTAGCTATTGGCCTTTGCTCACTAATAGCTAATGACTAAAAGCTAATCACAAAAATATCATTCCACATTTACATCCTTAAACAGCATGCTTTTAATTTTATACTCCTCTTCAACCGTAATTTTTCTTACTTCTTTTTCCTTACCTGCCAATTTCTTTATAGCAAAATATGCTAATGGAATGACGGCAGTGAAGTTAACCATCTGATCAGGCTGGATCATGCCACGGTTCATATTACGATAATTTTGTTGATCAATAGCATTCTTTGTATGCTGGTCTGCATCCCATACAGGTTGTGAGGTCAATCCCTGATAAGCAGCCAGTTTCATGTTATTCATCGCATTTTGGCTTTGTTGACTTTCCACCTGGGTATTGGTCATAGCCATTTTAATATCTCCAATTATTCGTGGATATATAACTACTTCTTTAATTTTTATTGTATCACGGGTCATCCGAATCCCTACCAGATATTCTAGTGAAGGTAATGTATCAGTGACCACAAACATGACAGTTTTATACCCTACATAACTAAAACGTACTGTATCTCCGGTATTTGCATGAAAATAAAAATGTCCCTGCTGGTCAGTTATGCCACCCTTATTTTTTACAATATAATGAGCAGCTACTAAGGGTTTCATGCTATCACTTTCGTAAACAATACCACTAAAAAATACAGAATCGGATGTAACCTCCTGTGACACCAATTTAAATGGGATTAACAATAATAGTAACCAAACCGTTTTAAAAAATCTAATCATTTTTGCTTTTCTCCATTATTCCAAAAATAATGCCTTGTTTTTCCCGATATTGTTAAGAATAGTTAAAACTCAACAATCAAATCCTCCAATGATCTTTTAGGAACATGATGCACCTGATCCTTGTCCCTCCAATATCTAATATCTCCGTCCTTCTTCACCGGGTCAATTACAACTGTTTCTTTGGGTTTGCCAATTGCCAGTACATGTAAAATTTCATATTGTTCGGGTACATTAAGGTCTTCACGTAAATGATTTCTGTTAATGGACGAAAACATGCAGCCTCCAAGTCCCTTCTCTACGGCAGCTAGCAATATGGTTTGAGCTACAATTCCATCATCACAAAAATAATTGTTCGATAAATGCTTATCGTGAAGTATAACAATATAAGCAGCAGGCTTTTCGCCTTCTTCAGGTCCATTCCAGTCTTTTAAATATGCCGCCCACAGAAGACTTTGAAATATTTTGCTGTTCTTTTCGTCAGTATAAGATAGTATGTATCGCATAGATTGCATATTTCTGGCAGAAGCAGTAAACCTGGCTGTATCAATAAACTCCCGGAGGGTTTGCATATCTACTTTTACATCCTGGTAAAATCTTCTGTAACTTCTGTTTTTTTGCACTAAGTCTTTTAGCATGAATGAAATATTTAAAATTGATTTTTTATTCAAAGTTATGAGATTTCAGGGAGAAATGAAAGGAAGGAAAAGATAATGTATAATGGTGAATGTATAATGGTGAATGTATAATGGTGAATGTATAATGGAAAATGAAAGAAATATTACGAAAGACAATAACAAAAGAATAAAATCTATTAGATTATTTGCATTTAATTAGATTTACTATACATTTGTATAATTACTGACTGTTAGTCATTTTTTAATTAAATTCAAAAAACATGGGCATATCGGAAAGAAAAGAAAGGGAAAAGGAATCGCGGCGAAATGAAATTATAGATGCTGCCGAAAAGGTATTTTTCAATAAAGGAGTTGATAGTGCCACGATGGATGAAGTAGCTGAAATAGCTGAATTAAGCAAGGGGACATTATACATCTATTTTAAAAACAAGGAAGACCTTCATTTTGCTATATGCAGAAGAGGACTTAGTATCCTTAAAGAATACTTCATAAAAGTAGTCACTCCAGAAAAAACTGTACTGGAAAACCTCATTGCCATAGGAATTAGTTTTGTGGAGTTTGCGCGGACAAACACGGATTATTTTAAAGTGATGTCACATTTTGAAAACAAGGATTATACATCTTCATCACATGACCATGAACACACAGAAAAGGACGATGTAATGAACTTTTTAGTCAGCCTTATTGAAAAAGGCATGCAGGATGGATCATTAAGAGACGATCTCATTCCTGACACCGTTGCTCATGTTTTATGGGCTCAAACTACAGGTGTACTTCAATTAATGTCAGTAAAAGATTTTCATCTGAGTAAACACCATGTAACCGAGAATGATCTGATTCTTGCACATTTTGAGATAATAGTAAATGGAATACGTGTAGATAAAAGCGATCTGGATATTAAAAAATACTTTATTAAATGACATCCAAAATAAAAAAACTACGGTTATTAGCCTCTCTGCTGTCATTTACTTCTTTAACATATGCACAGCAACCGGTTCTCGATTCCTACATAGGAATGGCACTTAAAAGCAACCTTGCATTAAAAGAAAAACAATCATCCTATGAGAAAAGCCTTTTAAGCTTAAAAGAAGCCAAAGGTTTGTTTATGCCAAACCTAAGCCTGCAAGCCCGGTATACAGTAGCTGAAGGTGGCCGGACAATTGAGTTCCCTGTAGGTGATATGCTCAACCCGGTGTACTCAACCCTCAATGCACTTACCGGATCAGATCAATTTCCTCAAATACCAAACCAGGAATTCAATTTCTATCGACCTACCGAGCAGGAAACGAAACTTCACCTGGTGCAACCAATCTACAATCCACAAATAAAATACAACAAAAAAATAAAAGAAGAACTGGCAAATACTGAAAAGGCAGATGCTGAAACCTATAAACGTTACCTGGTGGCCGAAGTCAAAACAGCCTATTTCAACTATTTGAAAGCCATACAAATAAATGGATTGCTGGACAAAACAAAAACACTTCTCGAAGAGAACATTCGGGTAAATGAAAAACTATATGCCAATAATATGGTTACATTGGAATACGTTTACCGGTCAAAGTCCGAACTTAGCAAGCTTGAACAACAAAAGGCAGAAGCTTTAAAGGGTAAAAAGATGGCTGAGGCTTATTTCAACTTCCTTCTTAACAAGCCACTGGAATCAGAAATTGAACAAATTGACACACTTACAATCCCATCAGGCTTTCCCTCTGTTGACCCGGCCCAGAATATGGCAATGGAAAGAAGAGAAGAGCTACAAATGTTAAACTATTATCAAAACATCACTCAATACAACTATTCCCTTAACAGTAAAAACCGTTTACCTACTATTGCAGCAGTAGTTGACTATGGTTTTCAGGGAACCCGTTATGAATTTACAGGCGACTATGATTATATACTGGCAACAATTGCTTTACAATGGCCTATATTTACGGGCTTTCAGAATAAATCAAAAATTCAGCAAAGTCTCATAGAAAAAGACATAATAGCCAACAAACAAATTGAGACCGAAAATAAAATAAAGCTGGAAGTACAAAATGCTTTCTATTCCCTGCAATCAGCAGAACAATCCATAAAATCAGCCAAAGATCAGGAAAAAACAGCCAAAGAAGCCTACCGGCTGATGGAAAAGAAATACGGCCAGGGACAGGCAAACCTGCTTGAATACATTGATGCCCGAAATACCATGACCAGTGCTGAAATTAACCTTATCATTGCTGAATATAACTTTTATATAGAATACGCTAATTATGAACGAACAGCTTGTTTATTTGATCTTACGCCTTATGAAAACCAGAATTAGAATTATTACATCGTTTGTTTTTTTTGGTTTAATAGTGTTTTCCTGCAAACCTGAAAAAAACAACCACAAAACTACAGAAATAGTACCTGTTAAGGTATATAAAGTGCAAAACCAAACCATTTTGTACCCTATCCGGTGCAGCGGGATGTTATCTGCCCAATTACAATCAAAACTAAGTTTTAAAACCGGGGGAGTAATTGAAAAAATCTTTGTTAAAGAAGGTGAAAAAGTGAGAAAAGGTGAGATAATGGCCAGGCTTAACCTGTCGGAGATAGATGCAGGTGTTAAAATGGCCACTTCGGGCTATGAGAAAGCACAACGGGATTTTGAACGTGCACAGAATTTATATAACGACAGCGTTGCCACCCTGGAACAATACCAAAATGCGAAAACAGCTTTACAGGTTGCCCAATCCAACTTTGAGATTGCCCGCTTCAATAAGGCTTACTCGGTAATTTCAGCGCCCTCTTCAGGCAAGGTTTTAAAAAAACTTGCTGAAGAAAGTGAAGTAATTGGTGCCGGACATCCGGTTTTTCTTTTCGCGTCAACTGAAAGTAGCTGGATCGTGAAAACCAGTGTAACAGACAAAGATATTGTACATATTAAAATGGGGGACTCTGCTCACATAAATTTTGATGCTTATCCCAATGAGATATTCAAAGCCAAAGTATCTGAAACCGGTACTATGGCGGACCCATATACGGGAACATACGAGATAGAGCTCACTATGCTGCATAATCCTGAAAAAATGACCTCAGGATTTATTGCCAAAGCTGAAATTTATCCTTCGTATAGTAAAATACTACCCGTTGTACCTCACAATGCATTAATTGAAGGAAACGAACTGACAGCCTATGTCTATGTTTTGAAGGATAGTATTCCTGTTCGTACAAAAATTACAATCGACAAGATTATGGATGAGGGACTAGCTGTGAAAAGCGGGTTAAAAGAGGGGGATGTTGTTATTACAGAGGGCTTGCATTATATAAATAATGGATGTAAGCTGAAGATAGAAGATTAGACGGAAGTCCGAAGACGGAAGTCCGAAGGAATGTGAGTGTGAGTATTAGGAGTAAGTGTTGTAATAAGCGGGAATCAAGACTCATTACTCCTTACTTCCCGCACTTCACAACTTCCGTCTTCCGACTCCGGTCTTCGGTCTTAAGACTTTTACAAATAAGTATTAAATATAAAATATAAAATACCATGACAGACAAACCCATGAAAAATATCACTTTCAGAATGATGAGTTTCATCTTCAGGTTTCGTGATATGACATTTAATCCTGCAACATGGCTCGAAGAAGCAGGGATAACAGAAAACATGACCATTCTGGATTATGGTTGTGGCCCTGGCACTTATACTATTGCTGCTGCAAAAATGATGAATAATACCGGATCGGTATTTGGCCTTGATATTCACCCTTTGGCGATAAAAAATGTAAAACAGAAAGCTGAAAAATTTAACTTAAAAAATATCTCCACCATAATGCCGGGAGAAAACACATCGCTGCCCAGCCAAAGTGTTGATATAGTACTTCTTTATGATGTTTTTCATATGTTTTCCAACAAAGAAGGGATTCTGAAAGAAATACACCGGATACTAAAACCAGATGGGAAACTGTCATTCAGCGATCATCATATGAAAAAAAGCCGTATTGAAGATATCTTCGGGGATACTAATTTATTCTCCATTGCAGAAAAAAATATGTATACAATAACGCTTGTCAAAAAATAAATTCCTATTACATGAAACTCCCAAGATTAGCTATAGACAACTTTCAATTTACAATACTTGTTTTTGTCCTTCTTATTATTGTTGGCATAAGCTCCTACCGTAATATGCCCCGTACTGAAAATCCGGAAATGACCATCCCCGGTGGATCTGTGGTAGCAATATACCCGGGAGCCAATCCCATTGATCTGGAACAATTGGTAACCATCCCTCTTGAAGAAGCAATAAATGAACTGGATAACATTAAAAAGATCAATACCACCATTCGCGACGGGATTGCTCTGATTAGCGTTGAGTTTGATTTTAATTCGAATGCAAAGGATAAGTATGATGAACTCGTACAAAAAGTAAATGAGGTAGCACCGGATCTGCCTGATGAAATTTACAGCCTCGAAACCATGCAATGGAAATCCGGTGACGTATCGATGTTGCAACTGGCACTTACTTCAGATAGTGCAGAATACAGTGTTTTGGAGAAACAAGCTGAGAAACTGAAAAGACAATTAAATAAATTGCCGGGTATCCGCAAGGTAGACATAATTGGTTGCCCGGAACAGGAAGTGCGCGTTTCGCTGGATATGGAGACCATGGCACAAATGGGCATAGACTTCAAGCAGGTTGCTGCGGCCATTATGAGTAACAATGCCAACATACCCGGTGGCAGTATAAAGCTGGAAGGTAAAAGCTTTGGAATTAAAACCAGCGGGTCATACGTTAATATTGAAGAACTCAAAAACACCGTGGTACACTCCTATATGGGGAAACTCATTTACCTCTATAATATTGCAGATGTTTATTATGCCTATGAGGATAATAACTATTACATACGGTATAACGGAAAACGTGGTATCTTTTTATCAGTTATGCAAAAGGAAGGATTAAACATTTTCCATACCATGGACCTGATAAGACCTGAGGCAGATAAGTTCTCGCATGAGCTGGACAAAGGAATGGAAGTACATACGGTATTTAACCAGGCCAATGAAGTAGACAATAAAATAAATGGTTTTTTAAAAAATCTGCTTCAGGGGATTATCCTGGTGGGTATTGTCATTCTGCTGGCACTTGGTTTCAAATCTGCCATCCTGGTAATGATAGCTATTCCATTTTCTATTTTAATCGGTGTAAGTGTACTTGACTTCAGCGGATATGGTTTGGAACAGATATCTATTGCAGGCTTAGTGGTTGCACTAGGTTTATTGGTCGATAACTCCATTGTAATGGTTGAAAACATAAACCGCTTCCTGTCATTGGGATATTCCCCCCGCGAGGCTTCCATTAAAGGAGCATCCGAAATAGGCTGGCCCGTGGTCAGTGCAACTGCTACTACGGTGTTTGCCTTTATTCCTATAATAACTATGCCTGACAAAGCCGGTGAATTCATTAAAAGCATGCCTATCACCATTATAGCTACGCTCATCGCCTCCATGTTTATTGCATTAATCCTTACTCCACTCATAACCAGCAAGCTATTTAAAGGTGAAAAAGCGATCCAGATTAAAAACGGAGATAAAGAACATAATCATTTCGTGAAAACACTTCGCAGGGTGATTGAAGGACCATATCGTAAAGCGCTGAACTATGTATTAAATCATAAAAAACTCACCTTGTTCTCAGCTATAGCATTGCTATCATTATCCTTATTACTTGCACCCTTTGTAGGTATAAGCTTTTTCCCCAAGGCTGAGAAACCCCAGTTTATGGTCAGGATAAATTTACCGGAAGGCAGCAACATTGACAAAACAGATAGTGTAACTATGTATGTAGAATCTGTTCTGGACACCCTTAACAACGTGAGCTTTTTTGCAACAAATGTTGGTCACGGCAACCCGCGTATTTACTACAATGAGATGTCGCGTAACTATGATGCCGGATTTGCAGAAATTTTTGTTCAATTAAATAAATACAAGAAAGCAAATTTCGACAGTATGATCACGAGCCTGCGTAGCTTTTTCGGGCAGTACACGGGAGTAAAGATCAATCTGCGTGAATTTGAGCAGGGAGTGCCGGTAGACGCACCCATTATGATTTACGTAACAGGCACCGACCTTGATATGTTAAAATCAATTTCAACGGATGTAGAAGATATGATAAAAGCACAGCCCGGAGCAATAAATATCGAAAACACTCTTGCAAAGAGACGTGTAGACCTGTTTTTTAATTTAAATAAGGATAAAGCAAATATGTACGGTGTACCTATTGTAGATATTGACCGTGCCATACGTACAGCTATGACGGGTGCTGCAGTTTCAACATTCCGGGATAAAGAAGGGAAAGATTTCAACATTGTATTGCGATTGCCAACGGATAGCAAAAATAATTTAAACATTGAAGATTTTGACAAGATCTTTGTTAAATCCATGGCCGGTAAGATGATCCCGCTTAGCCAGTTAGGTAAGATTGAGTTTAAAGAAGCTCCCAGCATTATAACCCGCTATAACCTGGAACGTACCGCTTTAATAAAAGCCGATGTAGAAAAAGACGCTGTTTTAGATGACATTATGAATCCCGTAATTGAACAATTGGAGGGCTATCCCTTTCCTAATGGCTATGGATATCATATTGCCGGGGAACTGGAAAACAGGAACGAAACGTTTGGAGGCATGGGAACTGCTCTTATTATCGCAATAATATCCATTTTTGCAGTACTTGTGTTACAATTCAAGTCATTCAAGCAGCCTTTAATTATTTTTATTGCTTTCCCGTTAGGAGTGATCGGAGTGCTTTGGGCATTATTCCTGAGTGGAAATAGCTTTTCGTTCACCGCATTTATCGGATTTATAAGCCTTTCGGGAATTGTAATAAATAATGCCATAATACTGGTAGACTATACTAATGTGCTTATGCGTGAGGGAACTCCTCTGCGCGAGGCTATTACTATTGCAAGTGAAACCCGCTTTATCCCCATCATACTCACTACCCTTACCACGGTTGGAGGGTTATTGCCCCTTACCCTTGCCGGCGGCAGCATGTGGGCACCTATGGGCTGGACGATTATTGGAGGATTACTGGTATCAACATTCCTAACCTTGCTGGTTGTTCCGGTTTTATATGGGTTGTTTACAAAGAAGGTAAAAACTGTAACGGAATAATACCAGAGGCTGTCCAAAAAGAAGGCTTCACGCAAAGTCCTCGTGATTTGTTGAATCAAACATCAAAACAGATAACTAGATTCAATTTCAAAATTTCCCTTATTATTTTAGTGAGAAATCATTATGCTCATTTGATGACATTCTGCTATTCCGTTGCAGGCATTTATAGAACTATAAATGAGGATCGCAGGTGCAACGATCCTATATGTTCTTTAATTTCCATGGGCTTTGCCCATGGCTGATGCTTACGCCCCTTTGGGGCTTGGATGATAAATCATAAAAATTCATC
>JAFGOZ010000227.1 GCA_016926235.1 Bacteroidales bacterium
ACTAAAGTTTTTAAAATCAATAGTAATCAATCCAAGAATCATTAAAAAAGGAGGATAATCATGAAACTGAAAACTTTATTAATTATTAAGGCACTTGTCTGTCTATGTTTTGGAGTGCCTATTCTGTTTGTGCCAGATTTTGTTTATTCAATTTTTGGAATTTCCCTTGCAGCGGGTGGTGCTTTCGCAGCCAGAGAATATGGAGCATCAATGATAGGGAATCTGATGCTCACATGGTTCGCAAGAAATTCTAAGGAATCAGAGGCAAGATGGGCAATCATTCTTGCTCTGTTTGTTTATGATGCAATAGGATTTATCGTGTCACTGATTGCAGTTTTAGCTGGCACAGTAAATTCATTAGGATGGCTTGTTGTAGTTCTTTACTTCCTATTAGCTCTGGGATTTGGGTATTTTCTTATTCCTAAAAAGGAAGCAATACCAGAAAAAGGATAAAAAATATATTATATAAATCCTATAATTAAGCCCTCGGAAATCAATTCCGGGGGCTTCCTATTAAAATAAAATTGACTTTGGCTTTTGAGTGGTGTAAATTTGTATATAATGATGACAGGTGCTAAATAAGAACAAATAAAATTAGTTATGATGACAAAGAAAGGTGTAATGTGTATTTCTTCTTTATTTCTTGGTATTTTTCTTTTTCAGCTTTCCGGTTGTAGTAAGCAAGAGGAAAATGATCAAAATCCAACTAATGGAAAGACAACAGCAGAATTTAATCCTGGTAAAACTTATGGTTCAATGACTGACCAGGATGGAAACATATACAAAAACATTACAATTGGCACAGAGACATGGATGGCAGAAAATCTTCGTACTACCAAATACAACGATGGTACACCTATCCCTAATATCATTGAGGGTAATCAATGGGACTACCTTACTACTGGTGCTTACTGTAACTATAACAATACCGCTAATCTTGATACTATCGCCACTTATGGGTGCTTATACAACTGGTATGCTGTGAACACGGGTAAATTGTGCCCGAGTGGTTGGCATGTGCCGGATGATGAAGAGTGGATAGCACTTACTAATTATTTGGGAGGAACAAACATTGCAGGAGGCAAACTAAAAGAATCCGGTACAACTCACTGGACAAGCCCCAATGTTGAAGCTACCAACGAAACAGGTTTTACAGCCCTTCCGGGCGGCGACCGTATCTCAGATGGCAACTTCAGCGATATTGGAGACATCGGTTACTGGTGGAGTACTTCAGAAACCAATGAAAATTATACATGGAGCATTGTTATTCTAAACAATTTAGGCGAAGTATTCATGTTCGAAGGCTTGAAGAAGATGGGATTTTCTGTCCGTTGTAAAAAGGATTAATATCATATTGAATATACTGACTTATTTCCATTCCTCGATCATAAGCGAATCGTGTGCTTTTGCTTCAATATCTTCACTTTTTGTATATGGCCTTTATTAGTCGTCTATATCCTAGACACGTAGCATGATTTAAAAAGAAATTTGACTTTGGCTTTTGGGTGGTGTAACTTTGATATGAACTAAAAAATAATGACCATGAAGACAAAATCTATATCGATCTTGGTTTTATTACTGGTACTGATAGTAGCTGGATATTTCCTGATACCAACATTATTGAAATCCTCTAAACCGGTTGAAAATTCTATTGCTGTGCTGCCATTTATAAATGATAGTTCCGACGAAAGCAATACTTATTTCATTAATGGAATAATGGAAGAGACTATAAAGGACTTGGCGGAGATCGAGAATTTAAAAGTGTTATCCCGAACCTCTGTTGAACCGTTCAAGAACTCAACAATGTCAATTCCTGAAATAGGGAAAGAGTTACAAGTTACTTATATACTTGAAGGAAGCGGGCAAAAAATTGGGGACGCATTCATACTAAGAGTGCAATTAATAAATGCTATTAGTGGAACCCATCTATGGGCAAAGACATATGAACACGAAATGAAGGAATCCAATGACATATTTAGCATTCAATCACAAATTGCACAGGATATACAAAACGATATAAAAGAAATAATTACACCTTAGAAAGATTTCTTCTCAAAACCATCATCGAATCATAATCTTGGTTACAAAATACTGTAATCTAAATTGCTACTTGATTTGTATTTAAGGAAAGTGTAACTTTACTTGAACAATAACTCTGGAAATCTGGTGGCTAAGAAGCAAAATAGCCTTGATAGATTCTGGAAAGAACTGAAACGCAGAAAAGTTGTTCATGTAATTACTGTCTACGCTGCAACAGCTTTTGTCATACTCGAGGTTGTGGATATGATCGCACAGCCGCTCCATTTTCCTGAATGGACACAGGCATTCATTATTGTCCTGCTCTGCATAGGATTCATTATTTCAGTTGTTGTTTCATGGGTTTATGATATTACTCCTTCAGGTGTCAGTAAAACAAAACCTGCAAGTGCAATTAAACATGGTGAACCGGCAACTCATACGGTTGCAAGTGTATGGAAGATAGCAACTTATGTAAGCGGTGTCATTATTGTTGCATTAGTAGTATTTAACATTTTGTCTGATAGACAACGGACAGAATCAGAAAAATCAATAGCAGTTCTTCCTTTCAAGTTGCTTAGCGATGAACCAGATAAACAATATTTAGCAGATGGAATGATGGATGCGATTACACTTCATCTTTCAAAAATTAAAGATTTGCGTGTAATAAGCAGGACATCGGTTGAACAATATCGTAATCCTACTAAAACAACCACAGCTATTGGAAAGGAACTTGATGTGGAATTTTTGCTTGAAGGGAGTTTTCAAAAGTTTGGAGATAACGTAAAATTAATCGTCCAGTTAATTAAAACTGGTAAAGAAGGTCATGTGTGGGCTAATGAGTATGATCGAAATTGGAGTGATGTTTTCACAGTTCAGAGCGAAGTGGCACAGACTATTGCACAAGAATTGTATGCCTCAATCACTCCTGAGGAAAAGAAATTAATAGAAAAAGCACCTACTGAGAATATGACAGCATATGACTTCTATCTCAAAGCAAACAATTATCTGAAAGAATATGAAAAAACCGGTAATTTAGATTCTTATCAAAACGCAGTTACCTTTTATAAAGCTGCTCTTTCAATTGATCATTCCTTTGCAAAGGCTTATACTGGTTTGGCAAATACATATTATGTCAAAAATAAATGGGAGACCTATTTTGAACCAGACTATCTGGATTCAATGCTGGTTTTAATCGATAATGCTATAGCCATTGATGACAAACTGGATGAGGCATATTATTTAAAAGGAATGTATTATAGTGAACTGGGAGAGTCCGATAGAGCTTTAAATGATTTTGATCTCGCTTTAAAATATAATCCAAGTTACTTTGAAGTATATCTGGCCAGAGGTAATGTCTTGACATCGTTTTCGGGTGATTTCATCAAATGTATTGACAATTATAATAATGCATTAAACCTTTGTCGTATTGATGAGAGTCCGTTTTTATTACGAAATTTAGGTTATGCATATCTGGAAATTGGATTCCCGGAAGAAGCAAAACAGTATTGTGATGAAGCATATTCTATTGATAGCAGTTATGTCGAAAGATTAGGTGAGCTTGCAAGGTTTACATTTTACAGAGAAAAAATTGAAGAAGGTTTAAATATACAACGAAAAATAATTGAAGCAGATTCGACATTTTTCCCAATTGAATTGATCATGATGGGAAACAAGGAAGAAGCCTATTTACTCGCAAAAAGATTAAATGAGTATAATGAAAGAAAAGGTGAACCGAATCTGCAGGTATCTCATCGCATTGGATATGCTTTTAACCGTGTAGGCAAAGTTGAAGAGGCAAAAGCCTTTTTTAACCAGCAAATCAGGTATAGCGAAGAAAGCATAAAACTCAAAAGGAGGTTGTCAAGATGGAATGCTGCACAGTATGATTTAGCAGCCACTTATGCTTTTTTAGATGAAAAGAAAAAAGCCTATAAATATCTTGAAGAACTTAATGAAAAAAATGATTTGTCTTTATGGTGGATACTCATGATCAAATATGATCCATTGTTTAACAGTATCAGAAATGAACCTGATTTTCAGAAAATTGTGGATGATATGGAAGCCAAACATCAAACCGAGCATGAAAGGGTGAGGAAATGGCTTGAGGAGAATGATATGTTATAGATTTAATTAATTTATCGGATTAAATAATAGAGATGCCAATCTGGTCAGCTGAAATAAAAGAACTTGAGAAACTTTATGAATCTTTCAAAGGTCAGTTACCTGAGCTGGAAAAGGAAATCGGACAGCTTTTCAAAACTGAAGATCCCAATGTTATCCTGTTATATTCAAGGAGGTGTCTTGAAGTTATCATTACAGACTTATGCGAATGTGAGCTTAAACGACCTCGTAAGACGGAACCTCTGAAAGGTATCATTGACAAGCTACATAAAGAAGAAAAAGTTCCTGCTCACATAATAACATCAATGCATAGTCTGAATGATCTGACCACCTATGGAACTCATCCAAAAGACTTCGATCCTGAACAGGTGAAGCCTGTTCTTAATAACCTTGATATTATAATTAAGTGGTACCTGAAGTATAAAAATTCTCCAATTGTTGGACAACAAAAATTAGAAGGAGGAAAAGTTAACCTTGACAGCTCAGTAGTAACTGAATCAGTTAAATCCATTGCTGTACTACCCTTTAAAGATATGAGCCCTGAGAAAGACCAGGATTATTTCTGTGAGGGCATGGCAGAAGAAATAATTAATGTACTTGCTCATATTGAAAACTTTAAGGTTATTGCCCGTACGTCGGCTTTTGCGTTCAAGGATAAACAGGTGGATATCCGTGAAATCGGAAGGATACTTAACGTTGAGACATTGCTTGAGGGCAGTGTAAGGAAGTCTGGTAATCGCCTTCGCATAACTGCACAGCTTATTAAGGTTGCTGATAGTTCCCATATATGGTCGGAACACTATGATCGTGAATTGAAGGATGTGTTTGCGATACAGGATGAAATAGCACTTGCTATATCGGATAACCTGAAGGTTAAACTTTTAAGTGAAGAGAAATCAATGATTTCCAAACGACATTCTAAAAATATTGAAGCCTATAACCTTTATTTGAAAGGCACTTATTGGTATCTGATGTTAACATCGGAAGGATTAGAAAAAGCTTCAGAATATTTTAACCAGGCACTCAAAAAGGATCCAGACTATGCACTTGCTTATTGCGGATTGGCTGCAGTTTTGATATACTCCACACTTTTTGGAAATGTTTCACCAGATAAGGCTTTGCCTAAATCGAATGAATATGTAAATAAAGCCCTGGAAATAGATAGCTCCCTTGCTGAAGTATATTGGATTTTAGGAGCAATTAATACATATTATTATTGGAACTGGAAGGAGGCAGAACGGAATTTTAAACATGCTCTTCAGTTAAATGCAAATTTATCAATTGTTCATATATTTTATGGTTTATTGCTATCATATACAGGACGTAATGTAGAAGCTGTATCAGAGGCAGAACAAGCCCAGAAGCTTGATCCTCTTTCGGCCTATATTAATACAAATGCAGGTATGATTTATCATTATGCTGGTCAGATTGACAGGGCAGTAGAAGTAGATCAGTTGGTATTGTCCTTATATCCAAATTACTTTCTTGCACATTTTCACCTCGGAATGGACTATTTGTTAAAATCAATGTTCAAAGAAACCAGGGTTGAATACGAGAAGGCAATGGTTCTTTCAAATGGGAATCCTTTTATAACTGCGGCTCATATTTGTAATTGTTATCGAGTGGGGGAAAAAGATCAGGCAGAAATATTATTTGAAGATTTAAAAGAAAGATCAAGAATTGAATATGTACCTGCGACATCCTTTTTTCTTATTCATAGGATTCGGGGAGAAGAGAATCAAGCTTTGGAGTGGTTAAGGAGAGCATGTAAAGAACATGACACATTTCTTCCTTTGCTTAGAATTTTCCCTTTTGTTATTCCAGAAGGATCCAAATATATGACATTAGTAAAAGAAATGGGGCTGGATTACTAAATAGCTTGAGTAGAAGGGGATACGGTAAGATTAATAACTATCCTATTATTAAAAAATCAAATGCCAATCTGGTCATCCGAAATAAAAGAACTTGAAAGGCTTTATGAATCTCTCAAAGGGCAGTTGCCTGAATTGGAAAAAGAATTAGGCAAGCTTATAAAGGCTGATGATGACAATATGATCCTTCTTTATTCCAGAAGATGTTTGGAGGTTATAATCACTGATTTATGCGAGTGTGAACTAAAACGACCCAGAAAAACTGAACCTCTGAAAGGTATCATCGATAAACTAAATAAAGAGGAGAAAGTTCCTTCCAATATTATCACCTCAATGGATCACCTGAACAGTTTGTCTGCTTATGGTGCACATCCAAAAGACTTTGATCCTGAGCAAGTGAAGCCTGTCCTGGTTAATCTTGATATTATCATAAAATGGTATCTGAGATATAAAGGTTATCATCATGAAGCCAAACCAAGGTCAGTAGAATATGGGCTTGAGAGTAGCTCTGTAGAAGTACCAGAAGCAGCAAAATCCATTGCAGTATTATCATTTGTAGATATGAGTCCTGAAAAGGACCAGGAGTACTTTTGTGATGGTATTGCTGAAGAAATCATTCACGTCCTTTCACAAATCGGAGACTTAAAAGTTATTGCACGTTCATCTGCTTTTGCATTCAAGAATAAGCAGGCAGATTTGCGTGAAGTAGGACGGATTCTTGATGTTGAGACAATCCTTGAAGGCAGCATACGTAAATCGAAAGATCTTCTTCGTATAACGGCCCAGCTTATAAAAGTCAGCGATGGCTCTCACATCTGGTCTAAACGTTATGACCGTGATTTAGAAGATGTATTTGCTATCCAGGATGAAATATCGCAAGCAATTGCCGATAATCTGAAGGTTAGGCTCTTACCTGAATCACAGGCAAATGTTCCAAAACGCCATTCTGAAAATATTGAAGCCTACAACCTATATCTGAAAGGCATGTACCATTGGCAAAAACTAACAACTGAAGGATATAGAAAAGCAGCAGAATATTTTGAACAAGCATTGCAGATCGATCCAGACTATGCTCTTGCTTATGTCGGATTTGGCTATGTTGTCTCCCTGAGTACATTTTGGGGAAATACTCCCCCCAATGAAGGCATCCCTAAAATAAAAGAATATGTAAAAAAAGCTCTGAAAATTGACAATACACTTGCAGATGCCTATATTTTGCTTGGAAATATAAACACACATTATTTTTGGAATTTTAAGGAAGCAGAAAAGAATTTTCAACATGGACTTCAGATAAATCCAAGCTTATCTATGAGTCATTTGTATTATTCAATGTTTCTGACTTTCACAGGACGCCATAAGGAAGCCATTTCAGAAGCAAAACGTGCTCAACAACTT
This sequence comes from Bacteroidales bacterium, assembly GCA_016926235.1. The sequence goes on from JAFGOZ010000227.1 coordinate 7,407, forward strand.
GATCCGCTTTCTATTTTTGTTAACACATATACTGGGGCTATTTTTGATTACACTGGCCTGATAGACAATGCTATAGAAGTATATCAAATAACACTTTCAATAAATCCGAATTTTTTTATCACACATTATCATCTCGGTAGAGCTTATGCTGCAAAAGGGATGATTAAAGAAGCTATTGCTGAGTTAGAAATAGCAGTAGATCTTTCAGATGGAGCGTCATTGACAATAGCAACACTTGCGGGTTGTTATAATTATATTGGCAAGAAAGATCTGGCAGACAGCCTCTTTGAACGTCTGAAGAAAAAATCAGAAACTGAATATGTGCCAGCAACTTCATTTTATCTGATCCACAGATTCAGAGGAGAAGAAGCATTAGCGTTAGATTTCCTGAAGAAAGCTTGTAATGAACAAGATTCATTCCTTGTTTGGTTCCAAGCTCATCCTTTTCTTATACCCGAAGGATCGAAATATATGAAATTAGTAAAAGAAATGGGATTGGATTACTAAATTACTTGATTAACAGGGTATTCTTTAGAATTTATAAATATCTTATTGGTTTAATTCAATGTCAATCTGGTCGGCCGAAATAAAAGAACTTGAGAAACTTTATGAATCTTTCAGAGGTCAGCTTCCAGATCTTGAGAAAGAGTTGGGACAACTGATCCACTCTGATGATCCCAATGTCATATTATTGTACTCAAGAAGATGTCTGGAGATAATCATTACTGATCTTTGTGAATGTGAGCTAAATAGAGAGAGGGGTTCAGAACCACTTAAGGGTATCATCGATAAACTAAACAAAGAAAAGAAAATACCAGCTCATATTGCATCTTCAATGTACGGTTTGAATGATTTGTCAACCTATGGTACTCATCCAAAAGATTTTGATCCTGAACAGGTGAAACCAGTACTTGTTAATCTTGACATAATCATCAAATGGTATTTAAAATATAAGGATATACCAATAAAGACAAAGCCAGAGGAAGAAATTCAGGTTACGGAAGAGCCATCAGAAGATGTAAAAAAAGAGGACAGAATTGAACAACAGGAGAAATCTGACAGGTTAACCAAACACAAGTTGCTATATGGAGTATTGATCATTGCCATCTTAATAATCGCAGGAATAATAGCCTTTCCTAAAATATTTAAAAGAGATACCCTTGAAAAATTAAGAACATCAGGAGAAAGAATTTCCGTTGCAGTGATGCCGTTTCAAAATATGACAAATGATACTAAATGGGATGTATGGCAGGATGGAATACAGGAAATTTTAACCAATTCATTATCAAATTCAAATGAATTAACTGTCAAACAAACAGAATCTATTAACAACCTAATTCAAAGCAAAGGTTTTACAAATAATGCTTCAATCACGCCTTCTTTTGCAAGTAAAGTCTCTCAAAGAATGAAGACGAATGTTTTTATTTATGGAAATATAATAAAAGCAGGCTCTATTATCCGTATAAATGCCCAATTAGTTGACTCAAAAACAAAAGATGTTTTGAAACCTTTCCAAATTGAAGGATTGTCTTCAGAAGAAAATATAATTCGTATAATTGATTCACTTTCTGCAAAAATAAAAAATACTCTTATAATCTCGAACTTAGGAAAGGCTGTGTCTTATGACTATAAAAACTATGCATATACTGATTCGCCCGAGGCATTTAAGAATTTTATTTATGGGAAAACCGCTTTTTTGAAAAGAGATTTTCCAGCAGCAGTTAGCCTACTTTCACAGGCTGTTGCAATCGACTCAAATTTTATTGGTGCACTTGATATGCTTGCTTGGTCGTTATGGAATCGGGATATGTATAATCAAGCAAAAGGAATAGCCCTGAAACTTTATGAAAAAAGAGATCAGGTATCAATTTATATGAAGGCAGTATTAAATCATACTTACACGTACTTTTTTGGAACAATCAATGAAGATATTAAATGCCTAAAACAGATACTGGCAATTGATGACCAATTGCCAGTATTTTATTTTGTATTAGGGCAAGATTACAACTATATAAAACAATTTGATAAGGCAATTCCTGAATTAGAAAAATCTATAGAAATATATAAAGAATGGGATTCAAAGCCTGGATGGGTTTTAAACTATACTGAACTTGGATTTGCATATCATAAAACTGGTCAGTATAATAAAGAGAAAAAGCTTTATAAAAAAGCAGAACAGGATTTTCCTGATGATCCATCAATAATCCAAAGAAAGATTATTCTGTCATTTACTAAAGGAGATACAGTCGCCGTTACTAATTATACTGAAAAATACTTATCTATCCTGAAAGAAAATTTGTCATCTGAAGCAGATATAAAGAACAATCTAGCACAGATTTATTCTGAAGTAGGTACTCTGGGCAAAGCAGAAGAATATTATAGGCAGACACTATTATTAGAGCCTGATAATCCAAATCAACTTAATAATCTTGCTTTTTTCCTAATTGATAAGGATAGGAATATTAATGAAGGTATAGAGCTTGTTGATAAAGCTCTTGCGTACAGTCCTGATAATTTTAATTTCCTGCATACAAAAGGTTGGGGATTATATAAGCAGGGAAAATATAAAGAAGCATTGGATACACTTCAAAGAAGTTGGTATTTAAGAAGGGAAAACGCTATTTATAATCATGAAGCATTTCTTCATCTCGAAGCAGCAAAAAAGGCTGTTGATAAAATGAAGAACAACTAATATTGAATCACCCAATCTTATAAAAACACGAACACCTGTAATAGGTCACTACTTTATTATCAGGGCTGGCCATCAAAATAGGAAAATGACTTTGTCAATCCCGCCCACCTCAAATAAGCATTCTTTTTTGTGCTGTAAGAAAAACAATATCAAGGGCAAAATATGATCTAATCATACTATTTAATTTAATGGCATTTTTAAAATTTTCGAAAATCGGGAGAAAAAAATTTTATTTCGAAAGCGCAGAAAAGTTAATTGATACTGCCTCGGCAGTTTCATTAATCAATGAAAAGAGCTTATTAAAAGAGTTTCCACAATTAAGAAATACTATTAACACAGATTTTCACGGTAAATAATCACGCGTATTTTAAGAATAGGTTGCTCCCTCAAAGATAAGATTTTTATTGCTCAGCACC
>JAFGOZ010000228.1 GCA_016926235.1 Bacteroidales bacterium
AAATGGGGTAAAAAAAGAATTATTATACTATGTCATTGTAAAACAAAGATTTACAAATATAAACCTGACGGCTATGGGGCTTTGCCCCGCGCTACTGTTAAAAGGCTTTCAGCCTTAATTAAATTATACTATGAATTATATCTTTTTCGGCATAAGATTCATGGCACGACACTGGATATTTGGCAAGACCGATCCCCTGATATGTGGTCTGGTACTTACAAATAAGTGTAACCTCCGATGCCGGCATTGTACAATAGTTGAACGCCCGGAGGATACAATGAGCTATGATGAGGCAATAAAGGTAATTGATAAATTTTATGCTGAGGGCGGTCGATGCCTGTACCTGGAAGGAGGAGAACCTTTTATATGGAAGGATAACTCATATACAATGGAAGATATTGTAAAATATGCGAAAGAAAAAGGCTATTTTACCGTAGTAATTTATACAAACGGCACAAAACCTTTGCAATCTATAGCCGACACAATATTTGTAAGTGTCGATGGATTGCAGGCTACACATGATCACCTGAGGGGGAAGTCATTCGATCGGATTATAGAGAATATTCAAGCATCGCAGCACTCTTCAATTTATATAAACTATACTATAAATTCTGTTAATAAGAATGATATTGAAGGTTTTTGTGAATATATAAGCCGGATTCCCCAGATTCGTGCAGCTTTTTTTTATTTTCATACTCCTTACTATGGATACGATGACCTTTACCTGGATAAAAAGATCAGGGACGAAGTACTTTATACATTAATAGACTTAAAGAAGAAGTATAAAATATTAAATTCCATTGCTGGTCTTAAATCATCCATTCGAAATGACTGGAAGAAAAATCTTGATATCTGCCGTGTTTACGAGGGAGGGAAGTATTACAGATGTTGCAGGGAAAATAAGAATGGTGAGGTATGTAAGGATTGCGGTTATTTGAGCTATGCTGAAATTGATCAGACGATAAAATTAAAACCCGGGGCTATCAGAAATGCCATGAGGTATTTCTAAAAATGAGTGATCAAATAAAAAATTATAAGATGATTGTATACCTTGCTAGGTGCATTAAATATAGCCCCTGGATTTATCCAGGGGTAAGTAAGTGCTCCTCAAAAATGCGGACTTTAGTCCGTAATAGTGATAAATCAGATTTTGTGAGATTATTTCCATGTGCTTTAGCACTTTTGTCAAATATTTCAATTTCTCCTGATAATAAATATTTCCAGGTTAAAATTGGTATATAATGAGACATAAGATTCAATTGGTTTTTGTTTTAACCAGCATTTCAGTTATAAGTTTTTCTCAGGATAGCACAAATGTTAAATGCGCTTTCGTAAATACGGATTCAAGTTATGCGTTTTATGGTACTTTCAAGGTAAACGCCGATATAAACTGCCTGATGAAAATATGCTTTGAATATGACCATATAAGCAAACTGGCTCCCGACGCTAAGGAAGTAACCCAACTGGAAAAAGGTGACAGGTGGAACAAAATAAAATATGTGTTTCAACGGTTTAAAATATTTGAAAATACTTCGGTATGGTACCGGAAGCAAAATTTTGAAAAGTATCGTATTGATTTCTTTTTACTTTCGAGTGAGAACAATCATGAACTTATGCCCAGATTATTGACCTCATACGGTTTTTATAAGTTTACGAAACAGGATGATCGGATAAAGGTGGAGTACTACCAGAGCTGCCAGTTACAAAAGGGTACCATAGCTAAAATGTATATCAATGCGGTTAAAAAAGCTGCTGCTCAGTTCATGGACCGGCTTTTGGAATATTCGCTGGAAATATGCGGTATTATCAAATAATGGAATAACTTATGTTGTCAGATTATATAAGAAAACGCATAAGCAGGTACTTTACTCATCAGGACGAAATTACCTTCCTTAATAAACCGCCGTCTATTGACGATATTGAAAGAAATTTTAACGAGATTTATGAAACAGGATTGTATTTGCATATACCGTTTTGTGAACGAATTTGTCCTTACTGTCCCTATAATAAGGAGATATACAATGAACAGTTATGCATGGAATATGTAAAAAACATAATGGTGGAAATTGATACCTATGCCTCAATGCTTAAAAATAAGCCGGTAACCACATTTTATATTGGGGGGGGTACACCTACCACTATGCTTGGGAAAGGCCTGGAACAAATTTTGAATCATATTTACAAGCGGTTTTCGATGCACTGTGATATACACCTGGAGAGCCACCCAAACCATCTGACTGCTGAAAACCTGAATTATATTGAAGCTTTAGGTGTAAAGTATTTAAGCATCGGAGTGGAAGCATTACAGGATCATCACTTGAAAGCCATTAAGCGTCCTTATACCGTTAATGAAGCAAAAAAAAGTATTGAAAGGGCTGTAAACCTTGGCTTTAAATGCGTAAACATTGATTATATTTTTGATCTTCCCGGACAAACAAAAAAGGAGATAGAGGATGCGGCGAATGAAATTGTAAATATGGGTGTGCACCAGGTTGCTACTTATCCGTTGTTTCGTTTTGATTACACCCGGATGGGTGCAGAATTCAAATCAAATAGAGGTTCTGTAAGCACTATGTTTCGCAGACGCAAATTTTTGAAAATTTTTGAAGATATTTTGTACGATCAAGATTTCTATCGTTCTTCTGTTTGGGCTTTTACAAAAAACGGGACAGACAAATATTGTTCTGTAACTGTGCCTTTATACCTGGGGCTGGGTGCCAGTGGCAGTTCGTATTTAAAGGATATTTTTTATGTCAATACATTTAGCGTGGCGGAATATAATAAAGCAATACAACAAGGCAGGCTTCCTATTGCGTTGTCGATTGAACTTTTGAATGAGATGCAAATGGCAGGATGGTTGTATTGGCGTATATATGAAACGCGGTTCAGAAAGAGTGATTTTAAAAACAGGTTTGATCTGCCTTTTGATGAAAAATATGGGAAACAGATGAACTGGCTTCGTCGAATGGGCTATTTAAAAAATGGGTCGGATGACATTACCCTTACAGATAGGGGTGCTTATTGGATCCATGCATTTGAGGACTATTTTTCGATAAACTATATTAACAAGTTGTGGGGAACATCTAAGAATAATCCATGGCCGGAGAAGGTTGTATTATAATGAATATTAAAAGGTGTTAAAATTATTCCAAAATACATTTTGAGGTAAACATTTTATCATTTTCATCGTTACTTAAGTTAAGTATGAAAAGAATAACATCCATATTATTCTCCTTATTTTATTTGCTGGTTTCTGCGGGCATTATGGTAAATTTCCATTATTGCCATGGTACACTTGCTTCGGTAAAGATATTTACAGACAAAGGAAATTGTGGTTGCAACTCCACAATGGACAATAATGGTTGTTGTAAGAATGAAACATATGTAGTTCAACTAAAGGACGACCAGCAGGCAAGTCAAAATGCAGTTATTATACCTGATTTGCCTGTGGTTGATATACTTGTTTCAGAAACTACTTCTAATAGCATAAATAAAGTATTTTCTATTAATAATCTCAGGTTCTATGATCTTCCACCACCTGAAAGACCTTCCAAATTTATTCTTAATTGCTCGCTCACCTATTACGGCTAATTTTAAATGATTGTTTCTTTAAACTTAGGATAGCATAATGTGCTTTCTTAACCTTTTATTGTTCAATTTAAAATTAGTAATCATGAAAACAAATCATTTTTTTATAATAGCCTTCCTTGTATTTGCATTTACTATATCTGCTAATGCCCAGGAAAAAACAAATTCCATCGATACCCTGAATTTTCAAGTATCCGGAGTATGTAACAGTTGTAAAGCCCGTATTGAAAATGCTGCCTTGATCAAAGGAGTGAAACAGGCAAATTGGAATAAAGAAACCCAGATGCTGACAGTAGTTTTTAATAGTACCAAAACTACTGAAGATAATATCCATAAGTCAATTGCTGATGCCGGCCATGATACCGAAAAGATAAAAGCTTCTGATGAAGCCTATAGCAAGCTCCCGAAATGTTGTGCCTATCGGGATGGTATTAAAGTTCACTAAAGAATGAAGATACAAGTCTTAACCTTAATCATATGCTTCTTTCTTTCCGCAAATCTTTGGGCACAGAAAGAACAGAAAAAGCTGGAAGGAAAAGTAACAGAGTTTAAGAATGGAAATGTGACTTCTCTGACAGGGGCCAATGTTTACTGGCAGGGAACAACAGTTGGTGCGACTTCGGATCTGGAGGGAAAATTCACCATTGAACGTGTTCCTGAAACCAAACAACTTATCGTAAGTTATATTGGCTATCAAAACGATACCATTGATACAGATGGAATGGATTTCCTCGAAGTTCAACTAAGTGAAAATATTGAACTGAAGGAAGTAAAGGTTGTGAAACGAAATAAATCTACTTATATCTCGTATATTGATCCCATTAAGGTGGAGAAGATTGGGGAGAAGGAACTTCTGAAAGCTGCGTGCTGCAACTTAAGTGAAAGCTTTGAAACCAGTCCGAGCGTAGATGTTTCTTTTACAGATGCGGTCACAGGGACACGTCAGATACAGCTGCTTGGACTGGCGGGACCTTATACGCAGATAACACGGGAAAACATGCCGGATATCCGGGGTCTTTCAGCTATTTATGGACTTACCTTTGTTCCCGGAACCTGGATTGAAAGTATTCAGCTTAACAAGGGTACGGGTTCTGTAGTTAATGGGTATGAAGGTATTACGGGACAGATTAACATGGAGCTTCGTAAGCCTGAATCCGCTGATCGTTTATATCTGAATGGATATACTAATGAAGAGGGTCGAATGGAACTTAACCTGAATGTTGCGCACAAGTTTAAAGGGGATCAATTATCTACAGCAGTTTTATTGCATGCGAAGGATAATACTATAAAATGGGACCGCAACAGCGATGGGTTTTTGGATCATCCTTTAGGCCGGAATCTAATTGCTTTGAACCGTTGGAAATATGTGTCTCAAAATGGATTGCAAATTCAATTAGGTATGAAAGGAACGTATATCGACAACTTGGGTGGCCAGGTTGATTTTAATCATGAAGGTTACGATCCATCGGCTGGAATTTGGGGTATGCACTTGAATTTAAAACGTATGGAAGCATTTACTAAGATAGGCAAGGTTTATGAAGATAAACCCTGGCGATCTATGGGGCTTCAGGTTTCCGGCTCAGTGTATGAGCAGGATAGTTATTTTGGTTTAAATACGTATGATGCCGGTCAGAATACATTTTACAGTAACTTCATATACCAGGATATTTTTGGTAATACGGATCATAAGTTCCGTACAGGCGTGAGTTTTATTGCAGATGAGTATACCGAGCAACTGAACGATACATCCTATGACAGAACGGAAATGGTGCCCGGTGCATATTTTGAATATACATACAGTCATCTGGATAAATTCAATGCAGTAGCAGGCATCCGGGGTGATTATCATAATCTTTACGGTCCATTTATAACACCCAGACTTCATTTAAGATATGCAATAACTTCTAAAACAGTATTTCGGGCTTCAGCAGGGCGGGGCCAACGTACGGCAAATATATTCTCAGAAAACAATGGATTATTTGCCAGTTCGCGCCAATTCATTGTGCATTCGGATGGGAACAACAAACCGTATGGATTAAAACCTGAAGTAGCATGGAATTATGGCATAAACCTGACACAGAATTTTAAACTGGACTACAGGGAGGGTAGCATAAGTTTTGATTTTTACCGGACTGATTTTGAAAACCAGGTGGTTATTGATCTGGATCAGGATCCGCAACAAGTGCATTTCTATAACCTCGAAGGTAAATCTTATTCCAAAAGTTTTCAGGCACAGGTTGATTATGAGTTGATAAAAAGGCTGGATGTGAGGCTTGCTTATCGTTGGTATGATGTAAAGACTACTTATCATGGTGAACTTTTGGAAAAGCCATTGGTAGCTCGTCATCGTGCATTTATCAACCTGGCATACACTACTCGAAAATACTGGAATTTTGATTATACTTTAAACTGGCAGGGACAAAAGCGGATACCATTTACAGGAAGTAACCCTGAGGAATACCAGTTGGATGATTTTTCTCCATCATTTATATTGATGAATGCACAAATAAGTAAAACCTGGAGGGAGAAATATGAGCTTTATGCCGGGATTGAAAATTTGTTGGATTATGTACAAAAGGATCCCATCCTTTCAAGTAACCAGCCTTTCGGTCCGTATTTTGACAGTTCGCTGATTTGGGGGCCTATTTTTGGAAGAAATATCTATGTGGGATTTCGTTTGAAGATAAAATAATAACACCTAAAAAATCAGAAACTCCCTGTTTTAAGGGAGTTTCTGATTTGTAGGACTAATATATGATGACTTTTGCAGTCATAGAACTGCCATTGTTAAGGTTGAGGTAATAACAACCAGGCGCAAATGCTGAGATATCAATACGAATAATTTGAGACGGGCTGAAAATATTTGTATATACTAATTCTCCAACGGCATTGAAAAGATGGACAGTAATGTCATTTTCTGACATACTCTTCAAATCAATATTGATAATATTTTTAGCTGGCATAGGATATACAGATATTTTCTGGCTATTCGTGATTTCTGCCAATCCTGATCCTGTTTCAATAATATAATCTGCATTACACATTTCTGAGTTCTGATAATTATCCTT
>JAFGOZ010000229.1 GCA_016926235.1 Bacteroidales bacterium
AGTAAATACCAGAATAAGAAATATAATAGAATCAACCTGATCAGTGAGGACATTCAGTAACAGTAAAATAAAAACAAATATGACAGGTATGATTTTCCCGTATTTCCATCGCGGGAAAATGAAGGGCTTAATATCAGGGTGTTGGACTGCAGGTAATTCCAGTTTCGTCAGAAACCATATTAAAGATAAAACATATGCTGTATGCATCACATATCTTAGTCCCTGGTATTCATCATTATTCAGCATACCAATAATCAGCAAATAGACAGTCAGAGTGCTGGTAATAAACCATGTGAGTACTAAAACAAGATTATGTGGCTTCATCCAGGTTTTGATATTCAAATAAGATTCATTCATGGTTGATATAAATTTTATAAATTATTGCCCCGGTATCAATCCACTATAGGATATTTTGATGCCGGTGATTCATATCCAAGCCTACCTTTTGTCACTATGATAAGAATGACCGCTATTATCCAGTAAACGGCACCTCTCAGGAACATGTAAGTGCCCAGGCCTCCGAGGACATCTACTGGTGTGGGGAGAAAACTTCCGATAGTGTTTACACCGGCGTGCATTAACATTACCGGGATAACAGCGTAACGGGATTTGATATAGAACCAGTTGAAAATGAATGTTAAAGGGATCAAATTAAACAGATACCAGCCCATTGTTGTATCATAATGGACCATCAGTGGCAGATGCCAGAGTGCATGAATGACTCCAAGTATTAAAGAGGATACTACAGGATGAAATCGTTCAAGTAAAGCAGGTAATGCAAAACCCCTCCAGCCGGGTTCCTCGTTTCCACCGGTTAAAAGTGCTGTCGGCAGCAAATAGGCCAGATACAGGTACCAGGGTTTTGCATCAGAGAAATCAGGCTCCCCTCCGAAAAATATGTATAAAAAGTAGTGTAATAACCCTATTCCAACCGGAAAGAAAAATACCCCTGCCAGATACAGTACAACAGGTATGCGTAAACTGAACATCCCACGAAGCCATTGACGAAGACCTGTCCGTCCACTGCTTCCCCTGATTACGGTAATTGCTGAAATGAATGGCCCAAAGGCAGCAAGAATGATGAAAAAAATCTGACCGTCTTCAGGCACGAAAAAGAGAGCCGGGATCAGAATACTCCAGGATATTATGAAAGTAAGGACAAAGAATAAGATCAACATCCAACCAGGACAGTAAGCCCGATCCAGGCTGTTATTTTTTAATAAATGAGTCATACATTATTAAAAAGTTCCATGTTACAATTAATGATCCACTCAGTCTCGTGCAAGTTCTATTGCCCTTTCCAGTGCTTTATCTGAGGAAATTGAGATATCAGGAGAGATTCCAGTTCCCTCCCAGTCTTTTTTGGTAACCGGGTTTACAGGACGGGCAACAGGAATTTCAAGGAATATTCCCAGGTCCGGTAAAATGTATGTTTCTTTCCAGTGAGCTGCACCCATCGTAGTCTCCCCAATAATTGTTGCCCTTTTGTAGTTCTTCATAGCGTAAGTAAATGATTCAGCAGCTGAGGAAGTGTTTCCGCTGGTCAGGATAAAAAGCCTTTGATGTATAAGCCTATCCCCGGCGGTGACAGGATCAGTCCATTGAGTTATCAAGGAATCTGAGAACCGGAAATATAATGAGTTGAGCTGTACGCTATCTGCAAAGAAGTAGCTTGCTATAAATCGTACCATGTTTTCATGCCCGCCATGATTTTCTCTTAAATCGATTATAATCGCATCACCTTCAGTTAATCTTTTCATATACCTAGATGCAGTTTCTTTACCAAAATTATAATCAACAAATGCATCAAGTTTTAGGTATGCAATATCCCCGGGTAAAAACTGTAATTCAATAAACCCAAAATTGCTCTTCTTCAATTTTTCTGTCTTAATGCTGTCAGAAACATCTGAATCTTTAACGGGAAGGTTCTCAAGGATATCAATCCAGATATGTTTGTCTTTTAAAATAGTTCTAAAGTCTTTTCTCAGCTGACAGGTCAGATTCTCCAAATTTGAAATGCTGTCATAATCACCTTCACGAAGCTTATTTTTAACTATCATTTCCAATTCCGTAATATGATCAGGATAGATGTAATAATCTTTGAAGGCTGATAAACATGTATCTGTGATGTTTATTTTTTCTTTTACAGATAAAGTCATATTCTGACACGAACATGGAAAAGTTGTGTAAAGTAATACGTAAAAAATCAGTGTTTTGTGACTGTATATATTTTCTCTGTCCGGCATTTTATTATTAAAAAATGCTACTATGTTCTTCAGGTAAGTTGATGGGATCATTTGTTCCCCCTTTTTTGTGAAATCAGACGTAATGCATACTTCATGATAGTATCTTTATTCTCAATGATATCCTCAATATTGGATTCTACGCAGTAATCAGGGATAATCCCCCGATCGCTGCTCAATCCGCTAACAGCAGTCTCAAAGGTCGTCCTTGGCACTTTACCCCTGATTTTTGTATTTGGTAGCGTAAATTCTAGACAATTATCATGACACGTAAAGGTAGACCCACTTTCCTGTCCTATAAATTTCCCGACATTATGATATCTCAGTAAAGAAATGAAGTGTCCGGTTGTTGATAACTCACCACCGTCAATTAAAATAAAAAGATCGCCCTTAAAGTTGTCGTTGTATGGCTTTATGGGGTAGTTCCATTCAGTATTATTGAGTTTATTTCTAAAATAGATAAAGTCATGATTCACCAGGTATTTTAATAATTCGATAGAATAGTCGGGAGTACCACCATCGTTGCCTCTTACATCTATGATCAGATTTTGCATGTTACTTGTTTCAATTTGCCTGAATGCTGATTGTAAAAAACCATAATAATTATCATTCGAATTACTTGCAAATGACCCAATTTTGATTACAGCAGTATTCAGGCTGTCAATTATTACAAAATCAAGGTCAGCATTTACTGAATTCACAGGATATCGTTCATTCGATATGTCAATGAGCGTTTCATATTTAATTCCGTCGAGGAAATATACTGAAGGAATGGTATCCCGGGGCTTTAATAATTTGATTTGATAGGTTTCTGTATAATCAAAATACTTTGATATTATGCTTGCAGGGGTTTTGTTGATAGTAAAAAGAATATTCTGTTTATTATAACCATCCCCATTCATGCTGGAAAATAAACTCCTTTGTATGTTCGAGGCCGATTCTCCATTAATGCTAATAATTTCCGCTCCTTCCAGTGACTCATTGCTGTTTAGATAATGTTTCCTGACATATGCTCTATCATGAATGTAGTAAACTGAGATCGGTAAAAACAGGTTATTTTCATAAACATAATCCTCGAATTGCTCAGAATACCAAAGTTCAGAATGTCCGCAATGCAGTTTGGCTATAACGGGTTCAATGATCTTAATAAATTCAAGTTCTGTCATTTCTGTGTTTATTTCCATGTAAACACTGTCAAAATAATTAACGAAGAATTTTTCATCGTAATAACGATATAATGCCGGATGGTTTTCTTCAATAAGCCGCTGGAGTGTTGCAAAATCCTCCTTCAACTGGTCAACAGTGAATTTTTTTTGAGGATCATAGCTTGGGGGAAAAGAAATATTCACAACATATAATCCAATTATCGTTACAAAAAGGTATTTTAATCCTGCCATCATGTACACTCTACATTTATTAAAGCAAAGATAAGTGCTGGATTTTCGAAAAAATTGTAAAAAAGTAAGTTTATAATGGGGAGTAATAACTTGATAGCCTTCTTTTTATTCTTTCCTGAATAACCCTGATGTTTCCTGTTCGCTGGCTATATATGAATTTATGAGGGGAAATATTAAAGAAATTTTTAAAGTCTTTAATTAAATGAGATTGATCAAAGTAACCTGCGTCCAATCCGATTGAGGTGAAGTTTTCTCGAGGATTTTCCAAACACAGCTTAAGGAAATTATTTAGCCTCCATATTATTGCAAGTTCTTTTGGTGGTAACCCGACTTTGCTCAAGAAATAGTCCCTTAGTGAAGTTTTATTGGTATGGAAATGAGAATACAACAATGATATTTTTACATTCCCGAACGAATCCATAATGTAGTTTAACTGATCCCGCAAAGTGGAATCAATATTCTGGTTTTTATCAAAGATTTTGCTTATAAACTTATTTGCATATTCTAGCTTTTCAGAATAGTCTTTCTCACAGATAACAGCCTTAACATCTTTAATATTGATAAATTCGAAAACAGTGTTAAGGCTTACTATTGTATTCTTGAAAACGGAGAGAGGAGTTGTAATGATTTTGGATAGAGAAAAAGGTTTTATTCGGATACCAAAAACACTTGTATTCCCCTGTACTACTAAGTAAATGCTTTCAGTCAACAATCCGGTAAAATAGGCGCCGGGAACAAATTTTTTGTATTTTCCGGTTCCCGGATTAAATAGAACAAAAGGTTTTTCAAAGAATGTTACATCGAAAACTGCCTCTGGTATAATAAGTATTGGTGTTTGGGAATATGGAGGTTCATCTATATTGATTTCCCAAAATGATTCAATATGTGTCAGAATATTCCTTTCCGGTTTTGTTTCACTATATTTAATCATAAATAGGATTATTTTAATTATTTAATTTTCATAGAATAGACTGTCGCCATTTTCTTATTCACGAAAAAAGTAAATAAATGTATGTGTAAAATTAAGGTTTTCAATTTCTAACGGTGCTTAAATAATGCATATACGATTTCTTTTTACTTAACATTTGCATACAACGGCCCGGCGGTATAATTGCGTAAGTGTTACTCGACGAAGCATTCGGGTAGGGTCCTGTCACCCGCGCCAGCGGGACCAGAAAGCTGTCACGTCTTTGACCCTGACCGAACGAAGTGAGCGTCATGGGGTGCAAGGCCCACCTACGCTGAAGCTTCGGTGGGTAATA
>JAFGOZ010000230.1 GCA_016926235.1 Bacteroidales bacterium
AGAGAAACTGATGCATATGCTGCAACCGGACATCTTGGACAATATATTTATATTAATCCCAGAACTAACACAATAATAGTCCGATTGGGCAAAAGTAATGGCAAGTTTTACCACGAGAAATGGCTGGGATTATTCAAATATTTTAGCGATAACATCCAATAAAAAAATCAAATTCAAGAATAGACTTTCTTATTAAACATTTGCTGTTCATATACCAAAATTAAAATACCACTATTGCTAACAAGCGGTATAGCCAATAAGGGTTTCAGTGGTATGCGAAAGGTTGTAGCCCGCTTCAACTTTTGTTGTACCTTGATAGGAAATCGCCCGCAATCCCTTACTGGCCATACCGCCGACCGTTAGGTGATATTTAAAATCAAGTGTAATAAGTAATTTTAAGATAGTTATATTACCAATTAAAAAGAAACAATATGAAAAAGTTAATGCCATACATTATGCTAGCAACAACTGCGATTATCTTTTCGAATTGCACAAAAGACAGTAATGATGAAGGAGTAGGTCTTATTTGGGGTTATATTTGGGATGGTTTGGGAACTACATATTTGAAATCAGTCGATTTAAACTCTGGAGAAGAGACAAATGTGATTTCTTTGAATAAACTTGGTGGTGGATCTGAAAACTTGGTTTACAACGAATTGAAGAATGAGATGCTCTTTACTGCTAAAGATTCTCTCTATAGCATTAATTTAGTGACACAGGAGATTTCGCAAATTTCTTTTATAGGAGATTCAGTATTCGGATTAAGGCTTGATAGTAAAAATGAGATAATTTATGGCTTGATAGCACGAAATTCCAAATATCAGTTTGTAGGAATCAACATTAGCGGAAATAATATTAATCGAACAATTACCCAAATAAATGTACCAGAAATTTCTGATATTGCAGGTACAGCATTGAATTCAAGGGAAGGAAAGTTTTATTTTTGTGCAAATGATACGTTGTATTTATTTAATCTGCTGGAAAATAGAATTGAGAAGTCAATTAAATCAGATATAAATAATATTGAGTATAATTCATTATCAGATGAGCTCATCGGAATAGGTAATATTAATGCTAAAAATTGCTTAATAAAATTGAATTCAGAACTTACTGAAATTAAAACAATAGAATTTAGTGAAGAGATCTGGGCATATAGCATTTCATCTACAATCAACAAAAAAACTGGAGATTATATATTTAAGGGTAACGGATATATAATGCATATTGTTAATATTGAAACTGGTATGATAGAGAATATAAATGCCGAAATAGAATCAGGTTATGAGTTTCAAAGTAAATAATTAAACATCACCTAACAGCGTGTATAAGCCATTGCTGGCAGCGGGTTTTCGTAGGTTAGTTCTTTTGGTTACCTCTTGCTACCTAGACCACAAAGCGCAATTGCAACGCAACGGCTCATACACGCGGACGTTGTGGTAAAATGAAATATAGTAATCTGACAAATGATGAAAAAACTTTTTAGGATTTCCTTAATTACATTATTAACTGGATTGGTATTCAAGTTTTTCCACATTCATTTTAATGGCCTTCTATTAACTTTAGGTGGTCTTTTACTTATAATTCACAGTATAATTCATTTGATAAAATATGCAAAATCCAATCTGATATTGTCTTTGAACTATTTGATATTTACTTTAATAACAGTTTATCTAATCACGCGAATTCAATACTGGTCTTTTGCACGAATAGTTTTTCCAGTAACAGTTTTACTTTCAATTATTTGGTTAATCATTTTTCTTAATAAAAGAGTCAAGTTTAAATTCTCACATCTCTTATTAATCTTATACTTTGCATTCTTTCTGATCATTTCATATACGCCTTCCTATAGGATATTATATTTTGTAAGTCTTAATAAAGTATTACATAGCAATCACCGCAAAACCGATTATTATTCATGGGATAAGTATAGTTGGTTTTTATATCTAAGAAACAAACAGACTGAGGCTATTGAAGCTAATGAATATGCTAAAAAAGCTCTGGAAGAAAGTTTAAAGAACAAAGATCCTGAGGCAATCCGATATAAGGATAGAATTGAATTACATGAAAAACTAATAAAGGAGAAAACTTGGGTAGATTTCAAATAACCACTGTTGCCAACAGCGTGTATAAGCCATTGCTGGCTGCGGGTCTGCGGATGTTGTTCTTTTGGTTGCCTTGTGATAACTCGACAACAAAGCGCCCTGATCACGCAACGGCTCATACACGCGGACGTTGGAGTGAATTTTAAAAAAAACCAAGACATCCCTTTGAATTATCAGAAGGAATAGTTATCTTTGACGTTAGTAATGTAAAACGTTAGTATGATTTTATCATTCGGTTCTAAGGATACTGAAAAGATTTGGAATGGAGAAAGGGTTAAAAGGATCCCTATAGAGATACAGCAAATTGGAAGGAGAAAATTAAGAATGTTAAATAATTCACAAAATATCTGTGATTTAATGATTCCCCCATCAAACAGACTCGAGAAATTATCCGGAAATTTCAAGGGATTTCATAGTATCAGGATTAATGACCAATGGAGGATCATCTTCAAATGGGAATCTAACCATGCGAGTGAGGTAGAGATAATTGATTATCATAAATGAAAATGGTAATGGAAAAACTGGCAAACATACATCCTGGAGAAATTCTACTTGAGGAGTTTCTTATCCCAATGGAAATTACGGCATACAGGCTTTCAAAGGATATTGAGATTCCTCAAACACGAATTTCACAAATTCTGAAAGGCAAAAGGCGAATAACTGCTGACACAGCTTTAAGATTGAGTTCATATTTTGGCAATTCTGCAAAGTTCTGGCTTGGGCTACAGGACGACTATGACATTGAGGAAGAGAAACGCTTGAATGAGTCTACTTTAAGGAAGATTCAATTGCTAAGGTCAGCTTAGAATAAAACTCACTCCAACAGCGTGTATAAGCCATTGCTGGCAGCGAGTTTGCATAGGATATCTCATTTGGTTGCCTATGTGTACCTAGATAAGTAAGCGCTCTGACAACCTGCCTGGCGGCAGACAGGCGCAACGGCTCATACACGCGGACGTTGGGTGCAACCTTAAGAGACACAATACGGTGATAAAAACAACATAGAAATAAATCAACTAACAAAGACACTTATGAGAAAAGTAACTTCTAACATAGGATTAATTTATCAACTTGGCGGATTGTCCTGTTTGATTTTAATTGCATATTCCCTGATTACGATGCTAATAATGATAGGAATTGGAACTCCACCTGAGACTATTGAAGAGTGTTTTTCCATGTTACAAGAAAATAGAATAAACGGACTATTGCGACTTGATATTTTGACTGTTGTTGTAATGCCCCTTTATTATTTGCTATTCTACAGTATTTATTTGGCCCTTAAGAATAGAGATAAAGAACTTATTTCAATTTCGACCATTTTGGTATTTGCTGGATTAACATTATTTCTTGCAACACCATCAGTATTTTCTTATCTCTATTTAAGCGATGAATATGCAAAGGCTACAATAGAATCTGAAAAAAGCCAATTAATTGCAGCTGGACAAGCTATACTTGCTTCTGATATGTGGCATGGAACTGGAGCAAAAATCGGTGGAATTCTGATTCAATTGGGAGCTTTGACAATTTCATTGATAATGCTCAAAAGCAATGTTTTTAATAAACTAACTGCCTATACTGGTATAGTAACACACGGACTTGATTTAGCCCATATTATATTTGGATTTTTTCTTCCTAAATTGGGGATTATATTAATGGCAATTGCCGGGCCATTATATTTATTATGGTTTCCATTGATTGGGATACGATTATTTAGATTAAAAGACAAAAATGAATAAAGGCAGCACCCAACAGCGTGTATAAGCCATTGCTAGTAGCTGGTTGCGGTGGTTATCAGTCTTGGTTAGGCCGTGGTAACTAGACAACAAAGCGCTCTGAATCACGCAACGGCTTATACACGCGGACGTTAGCGAAAATTACAAAACAACCGAACCTCGATAAATAGAGGGTATAAATATTTTGTATCTTTGTACAAAGAACTTTGATTATGACAACAGTAGAGTTAAAAAATATCTTGATACATCGTATTGCAGGGATAAATGATAAGTCATTTTTAGCAGCGATTAAGACGATTATTGAAACCAAGTCTAAATCAACAGTTTATAAAACTACTCCTGAGCAACGTAAGGAAATTGAGGAAAGTATGGCTCAGCTAGCAAACGGCGAATACTTTACTAATGAACAGGTTGAAAATGAAATAGATAAATGGTTAAGCGAAAAATAATCTGGTCTCCAAGAGCTAAAAGTGCTTTATTAGGCATATTGGATTATTACATAAAACGGAATGGATCAAAAACATATAGTAATAAGTTGAATGCTTCACTTCGTTCTTCAATCAGACTTTTAGAGAACCATCCCGAGCTCGGTATCAAAGCTGATATTAAGAATGTTAGAGTCTTAATTCATGGAGATTACGCAATTTTTTATAAAATAAGTGAAGTAACAATTGAGCTTATCACCATTTGGGATTCCAGGCAAGATCCAAAGAATTTAGATATTAAAATTAAGTAACTTTCGCTAACAGCCGGTATAAGCTATTGCTTGCAGTGGGTTTGCTACGGTTTAATCTCTTGGTTAAGCTTTGCTAACCAGACCAGTTAGCGCCCTGAAACACGCAACAGCTCATACCGGCGGGCGTTAGCGATAAGCCTAAAATACTCACTCACAAATTTAAGAGATTTGCTAACTTTGTATTAATGAATCGAAATGAAATAACATATCGAGTAAAGGAGACAGTAAAATCCTTAGATCCCAAGGCTAAGGTAGTTTTATTTGGTTCAAAGGCCAGAGGAGATTCACGGACTTCCTCTGACTGGGATTTTCTTATTTTAACTTCAACCAATCCTAGTGAGCAGTATAAGAAGATAATAAGAGATAAATTAATAGACACTGAATTAGAAGCTGAAGAAGTAATAAGCACCATCTTTTTCTCACAGAAACAGTGGAATGATTACAGAATTACTCCTTTCTTTAAGAACATAGTTAAAGACGGTATTGAATTATGAGCTATCAAAAAGAAGACTTGATTAAATACCGACTTGAAAAATCTGCTGTCACATTTAATGAAGCAAAATCACTTGCTGAAAGTGGATTCTGGGGAGGCTGTGCAAACAGACTATATTACTCTTGTTTTTATTGTGTTATTGCGTTATTGGCAAAGGATGATATTTCCGCTTCTACACACAATGGCGTAAGGACTGAATTCTTTAGACACTATATAAAAACGGAAGTATTGGACAGAAAATATAGTAGTCTTTACACGGAATTAATGAGTAAACGTCAAGAGAGTGACTATGATGATTTCCTTGAATTCAAGCAGGAAGATATTATTCCTTTAATTGCAGAGGTCGATAAATTCCTTCAAACGATTCGAGAACTTGTAGAAAAGAAATAAGGCCAATCGCTAACAGCGTGTATAAGCCATTGCTGGCAAAGGGTTTGCGTAGGGCTCTCTTTTAGTAACTCCGTGCTACCTAGACCACAAAGCGCACTGGCAACCTGCCTGGCGGCAGACAGGCGCAACGGCTCATACACGCGGGCGTTAGCGGGCATTGTAAAGTAGACTCCTACATAAATCAACAGACAGAAAAAATGATAATTATAACTCACAACATAAACGAAACAAAAATTGCCGAAGTGATTTCGGAAGTGGGAATAATAAATAAGCTTGAAGACGGTTTAGACTTATTAGGAAACCTCTACTATCAAGGTTTTGATAAAATTGTAATTCACGAGAAAAACATCACTCCCGATTTTTTTGACCTAAAAAGCGGTATTGCTGGTGAAATACTTCAAAAATTTTCCACTTATCGAGTTCGTTTGGCTATTGTTGGAAACTTCGCCAAATATACAAGCAAAAGCCTAAATGATTTTATTTTTGAAAGTAACAAAGGTCGACATATTAACTTTGTATCAACTTGTTCAGAAGCAATAAAAATTCTTTCTAACAAATGAATGAGAACAAATCTGAAAGCACACAATTTTACTCAACCAAAGAATCAGTAACTTTTTTTAAAACACAAGATGATTTTAGAAAATGGCTGGAAAGTCACCACGAAAAGGAGACAGAACTAATTGTTGGATTTTATAAAGTGGATAGCGGAAAACCTTCAATGAGCTGGTCACAATCGGTTGACCAAGCACTTTGTTTTGGTTGGATAGATGGAGTTAGAAAATCCATTGACAAGGAGAGTTATAGCATTCGTTTTACACCACGCAGGAGGACCAGTAACTGGAGTGCAATCAATATTAAAAAAGTTGAAGAACTCGCAAAAGCAGGACTTATGAAACCTGCTGGACTAAAATCATTTAGTTTAAGGAAAGAAAATAAATCCGAGATTTACTCTTACGAAAAGGATACATTATTTCTTGATTCAAACTATGAGATACAATTTAAAGAGAACAAAAAAGCGTGGGACTTTTTTATGAAACAAGCACCTTCGTATAAAAAAGCAATAATGCGTTGGATAATGAGTGCCATGCAAGAAAAAACCAGACTATCACGATTAGAAAAAACAATAAAAGAAAGCGAACAACAAAAGCGAGTCTCATAAAAAAACAACGACCCGCTAACAGCGTGTATAAGCCATTGCTGGTAGCGGGTTTTCGAGTATATGCTCACTTGGTAACCTTGTGCTAACTCGACCACAAAGCGCTTTGGCAACCTGCCTGGCGGCAGACAGGCGCAACGGCTCATACACGCGGACGTTGGGTATAATTGATCAAGAACCACTGCACATGGAAATATCATGCAATAGTGTTAACTTTACAAAAATTGATAACAATGCTTACTAAAGAAAAATTGAATAAGACAATCAATAACTTGCCTGATTCATTTACAATTGATGATTTGATAGATCAGTTGATTTTTATTGAGAAAGTTGAGGAAGGATTAAAGCAGTCCGAGGAAGGAAAGGTTGTTTCGAATGAGGACGTTAAACAAATGATTGACAAATGGTCAAAGTAGTTTGGACTGAATTATCTACAACAGATCTAAAAGAAATATTCGATTACATCGCAGACGACTCAGTTCGTTATGCGTCTATTACAGCCAATAAAATATACCAAAGAGTACAACCATTAAGTGAAAATCCACTTATGGGAAGGATAGCCCCAGAGTTTAACAAAAGGATATTAGGGAGTTACTTGAAGGTAATTATAGGATAATTTATCGCATTAAGAATGCTTCAGAGATTGATATATTACGTGTATATCATGTCGCTAGATTACTAAGAAAGAAAAGCCTCAAATAAAATCAACTATACCCAATAGCGTGTATAAGCCATTGCTGGCCGCGGGTTTGCGTAGGTTAGTTTACTTTGTTACCTTATGCTACCTAGACCACAAAGCGCTTTGAATCACGCAACGGCCCATACACGCGGGCGTTGGGTACAAGCCAAAAAAAGAACCTCGAAACATCATTAAAATGTATTAAATTTGCATATTAGAGATAATGATATGACAGATATTCAGATATATAATAAACTACATTTCCTTAAACCCTCACTCAAAAAGGAGGTTAGTGATTTTATTGAC
>JAFGOZ010000231.1 GCA_016926235.1 Bacteroidales bacterium
CTGCTGCCGTATCGCGAACTGAAACCATGTACCTGGCGTATCGAAAATGATGGACTCCAAGCCGCCGATGAATCCCTCTACATCGCTTAGAGAACTCGGTTCAAAAGTCTGGTAGCGACACACCTCTGGGGCAGAGCGGTACTCATACATCGCTAGCGCATCGCTTGCAACTAATTGAGACAACCTCAAGCGATGAGTCAGTATCTTAATCCCTTCCAAGTATCATCTCCTTCTTAACCGGCCTAACCCAATCATCAGGGGTGCAACCCAACTGATATTATCCAAAAACAAGTGATTAGACCAACCTCAAAAGTTCGAAAAGCTGGCGCGGTTTAGCATCCCATACATTAAATTGTTAGGCAACTTACTCCCAAAGCAGCTATTTTTACTTTGGCTGTCGACATTATGTAATGATGACACTTACTGATCTTTTTTGCATTTATATAGTCTACAACTCATCTTTTAGGCATAAGCTTAGATAACCAACTGACTGGAAGAATGTCCTTTTGCTATTTTTGGTTAAGGATTTAACTTACCCATTATTTTAACCTGACATATTTTTCAACAGAATAATTGGCTTTATCAATTTGCCAATTATCATCGACTGGATAAGATTGAATAAGGGAATCACCCTTGATTTCTAAGAGCATTTTATTCTTAGTACCCACCCAGCTTGGGGCGACATGGTTTATAATTTTTTCTTCATACCGATTCCCATCCAATGTATAGGTTCCACCACCATAACTATTAATGGCTGTCGTATCGAGTTCAAAACGGCCGACAAAAATGAAATGATTATCACTCCAAATTTTTAGTTGATTACCTTTGTGCTTTTCAGAAAATTTCCAATTAACAGAATCGTCTGATACGCTTTGCCAATAAACAAGATTCCACGTACCTTCAACTGGTTTGCGTTGCTGTTTACCGCAGCTCAGAAGGATGATTGTGATAATCGAACATATGATAATTGGAGACATGATAGCAGGCGTTGCTATCGCACGGAGAATACTAAATAGTTTACTCATGACCTTACCTCCTTATCTTAAGTAGATTAATGTTTTTGATTTTCCCGATTTTCTTTCATTTTATGCCCTAAATCACCTCCTTCATTCAGTTGCTAATTGCATAACGCGAAAATCAGTGCGTTGAAAACAAACCGACATAGCGCTGAAAACCAGTGATTCCAGAAAATGTTAAGGTCATAAAAAAAGGGTTTTCAATCCACTCGTATTTTTTTGTTAGCGCAACTACTTTGTAAGTATTAGAACTTGTCTTAAAATGTATATACAAATAGCTTGACATCACTTGTATTATTCTGTAAATTTATCATATGCAATACGAATGGGATGAGAATAAAAGAATAGCCAATCTTGAACGCCATGATGTTGATTTTTCTGAGGCTGTAAAATTTGAATGGGATACTGCAATTGAAACAATTGATGATCGCTTTGATTATGGTGAAACAAGATGGGTAACAATAGGATTTATTAATAGAAAGCTTCACGTTATGGTATATACGATCCGAGGTAGTAAAATTCGCATTATTAGCTTGAGGAAGGCAAACAGCAGAGAGAGTAATTATTATGAAGAAAAACAATAAAAATATTTCAGATGAAATTAGGAGTGACATAGAATCTCCGCCGCTTTCTGATGATATGCTTGCTCGTATGAAGCCTGTTAAGGAGCAGCATCCGAATATCCCTAAACGTGTACGTGGGCCCCAAAAAGAGCCTGTAAAAGTCCCTGTGTCCATCAGATTAAGTCCTGATGTCGTTTCATATTTTAAATCGCAGGGGAAGGGTTGGCAAACCAAAATCGACAGCGTTCTCCATAGTTATATTAAAAATCATTAATTTAATATTAAGCGCTATCATTATATTGAATAGTTTTTTTCTCATTATATCATTTTAATAATGAGCATCAAGCGATTATTATTTATAGAATTATAAACTCTTTGCAAATCCTGAAACTGAATAAGGCAATTTGTACAACTTGAACAGTATTATAAGAATAATAATATTTGATACTTACAGAAATCATTTAAGATGCACAAATTGACCTTGGCAATTTATACATTTTTTTTCAAATGTTTGTTTTTTAATAAAATTATATCAATATATTGTAACCTCATACTGTTAGATTTGCCAAAGGCAGTTTGTGCATAATTCTTCGATTCATTTGTAAAGTTCTATTACTATTTTATTATCAAATAACATATATTGTTCGTCTGGTTTATCACCAAAACTTATGTCTAATGCAAGCGGTATATGGATATATGCAAACATTTCTTTTCAGATATCGCTATATTCATCGATCATGACGCCGCTAAATATGCACGCCATTCTGTTTTTGGTTATTGTCGCTATATGTGGATATATTTTTTTTGCATCGATCAATTAGTTACGAGGCGTATATTTGATACTGATATTCAGCATACCGATACATTACGCTGACTGGTTTTTACCAGACTGATACTATCTCATTGTTGTCAGTGCAAAAGATGTCGTATTAGTAGTGAAGTATGATATCGTTCAATTATAATAAAATTGCTTTATAAAATCAAATGAATTTACGGGATAAAGGATTGTCTAATTGTTAATTTTCTATAACAATCACACTTTAA
>JAFGOZ010000232.1 GCA_016926235.1 Bacteroidales bacterium
AGGTATTTTGAGTATACTGAGAAAAATCACGATCAAATAGTATTCCTGTATTACAATCATGGATATGACAATTGTCAAGCGCAAATCGGGCGTCATCAGTCTTTCCGACACGGATTCCAA
This sequence comes from Bacteroidales bacterium, assembly GCA_016926235.1. The sequence goes on from JAFGOZ010000232.1 coordinate 121, forward strand.
CATTACAATTTTTAATTTCAACATTATTTAAGAAAACATTCTGTTCAACTTGATCTCCAACGAATATCCCACATTTTAAATCTTTGAGAATTACATGATTCAAACAAACAGCACTAACAGCGTTAGCTGATATCAATTCAGTTCCGGAAGGAGGATAATTATTCATTGGATCATAAACCGTTCCACTCATGCCACTGCCGGTCAGGATCACAGGATCGTCATCCGAACCAACAGCATCTAGGGCTCCTATCACATTGATTTTAAATCCATCTGCACACTGAATATTAGCGCCAGGGGGAATTGAGAGCAATTCATCATATGGAATAACCAATGTATGATTTTGGATATTGTTAACCGGAGAATAAACAGCTTTTATCGTAGTATTAGCATTATGAAACACAACCCTGGTCTCACGGGAACCTGTACCATCTAAAAAATCCACCTGACCCCCGGAAGCTTCCCAGTGATTAAACTCGTACAAGTAGCTCTGATCAGCGCCACCACAAATCGGGGCTTTTATGGAATAATATTTCATTCCTTGACTTGGATTTTGTTTTAAAAAAACTTGATAAATCGTTGTATCCGTAGTCATTTCCAGTCTGTAGAATTGGTTGAGTTGTTGGTTTAATGAATTAACATACCATGGATCTCTTATAGCAATTTTTTTTGCAATCTCAAGGTTATTTTGCCCACTGACGTTAGTGGAAAAATTTATTGGAGAAACATCCTGAAATATTGCTATTTCCTGAGAGCCATATGTGTTGTAATTATAAACATGTTTTAATAAATAATGATCATTATTAGCATTCCAGTCATGATGTTTTACTATGGCTGTTTGGGTACTATTGAGCAATTGGTCATTGTCTGTCAGGACAGTAAAATTGGTCGAAGCATCAAGTTTAAAATTAGACCCCGATTTAATTCCTCGAATCACTTTATCAATACTCAATGTACCACCAATGTTGGTACCATTGTTTGTATTTTTAAATGTTACAGACTGGCCATTACTGTTTGTGGCAAAAGCATTGATATAGGTTTGGTATGCAGGTTTGGGATTGCCGCTATTATTGAACAATCCACAAAATCCATTGATATCTGATAGTGTACGAAAATTTGAGTTGATATCGTCAGGTGTAATAGGCAGCAACCAGTTAAAAGCATCCGCCCCATATTTGGCACAACTATTCAATGCCTCCTCTAAAAATTGTTGCTGTCGATCATAGCTATAGTAATATTTACAGCTATCAATAAAACTTTCAAAAGTAACATCACCCTGGGCAAATTTACCCCCATATCCAGTTTCAATAAACCAGATCTGTTTGTTTTTATATTGTGATCCATATTGTTGACCGAGGTATTTCAATATTCGACGTGTTGACCAGACCAGCTCACCATTCAGGAAACCCAGTATTGGGTAGGCTGCCATTTCATTGGGATAAGCATTAAGACCAACTACATCATACCATCCTCGCCAGGTTTCCAACCGTCTGGAAAGCGTAAAAAGATGGAAATCCTGAATAACTTGCGCTGAAGAATTCTCTGCTTTGATCGCATTATACATCATTTCAGCAACCTGATCCTGGAATCCTCCATCCCAATCTTCAGCCCAGGCATCACCTTTCCGCCACCAGTCATAGGTTTCCATGAAACGGGCACCATTTAATTCATTTTCCGCCTGCCAATAGATCACTCCCCCATTTTCAATTGGTGTAAAGTATTTAACAACTGCACGCGTATGTAGTTTTAACCAATATAAATAAGCGTTTTTAGGAACTGCAACAAACTTAACCAAATCATTAGGATTATTGCTCCGAACCGCACTTCCTGGAGCAATGATTTTCCCATTATAATGAGGAGGGGCATCCTCATGACCACAACCTACTATAACATAAGGAATAAGCCCATGACGTTTTGCACTATTGATAACATAACCTATTTTATACCAACCACCCTCAGATTCAATCTCGGCGATATAATTGTTTACATCAGTTGAGGTAATACTACTGGGATTAAGAGAAGAGCTGACATTATTAACGCTGTAATCAATTTGATTCCATATGGCATCAATCCTGACATAGTTAAGTCCCATATCTTTAATTAAACGAAAGGTAGTATCTACCAATGTCTCCCAGGGCAAACTGCCATACAGTTTAGACGCTAAATTATAAACATCTCCATTTAATCCAAATCCACCCCATTGAAAAGTTGTATTGATTACTGGATCGGGTTCCCAGCTCAAATATTTATGATTAAATACTCCGTTCTCATAATATCCATGTAACATCTTTAAGTCTATTATAAGTTTTTGGTAGCTACTATTTGTTCCATCATAACTAAAATTAAAATCAAAGGGTGCACTCTGTAAAAGACGATTTGCTTCTTGAACAGGATCAACCTGAGCGATGATACTATCCGCGGTCTGGCCATTGAAGGTTGAAATTGGAACAAGGGTAAAGGTTTTTCCGATATAATCATTTAATATTCCACCAAATGATTTTGTCCATAAAGTAATATAATTTATATACGTATCAACAATCCAATCTGCTGAGCCATCTTTTGATTTGACATCTGAAACAGAAAATTTAGCATCTGTAATTTTAATAACCAGCCCTAAACCATCTACCTCACGTATAGCTTTTACTTCTAAGAACAAATCGAATTCGAGTTTTATAAAGATATAGTGACTTTTCTTAAATATTTGCATCGTTTTAACTTTTAACACAGTTACATTAT
>JAFGOZ010000233.1 GCA_016926235.1 Bacteroidales bacterium
AAGCCCCAAGATAGCAGAAAATCATAGTTCCCTAACAAATAAACGTCTTTTAAAAGATTATAAAATTTTTATCGGACAACAATGAAAACGAATATAGAAATCCCTGAAAGAATTTTATTACCATTAAAAAAGGAGGTCTAATGAAAACAAAAAGGTTAATTCTCAGCACCTTATTAGGATTAGTATTTGGTTTTGTCTGTTATGGTTTTGCATCAAGCGGACAGAATGAAATATCAACAATTTTAGCCCTAAACATTATTCTGGGTAGAACATTAATCGGAGTAGCGATAGGAATAAGTCGCTTCACATTAAAGCATTGGTCATTACATGGAATTATAATGGGATTGGTATTTAGCATACCTGCTGGATTTGGAGCAATGTTAGGTACGGAAAATCCAGAATTTACACATACAATGTTGATGACATCGACAATAGTGATGGGAATGATTTATGGTTTCCTAATTGAATTAGTTACTTCGGTAATTTTCAAAGCAAGACAATAAAAAAAACGCATGGTAACAAAGAGTGGCAGCAATAAGGGCTTCAATGGTTATGCTAATGTTATACCCCGCTCAAACTTCGGCGTATTTCAACAGGTAGATAGCCATTTATCCCTTACTGCTGCTACACTCAATTGTTGCTTTATATTTAAAAAGACAGACTACAGGGCTGTATAACAGATAAATATAAAATGAGAATATTGATAATACTTGCTCACCCGGACAACCAAAGCTTTAATTATGCAATAGCTAATGAGTGTAAGCAAAAACTTACAGAGAATGGGCATAAGATAATATTTCATGATTTGCATGAAGAACACTTCGACCCATTAATTACTTCGACAGAAATTCCTAAAAATGGGAAGATTACTGACTTAGTTAAAAGGCATTGTGACGATTTAGTACAGAGTGATGGGATAATTATTGTTCATCCGAATTGGTGGGGACAACCTCCTGCAATTTTAAAAGGTTGGATTGACAGAATTATTCGACCTGGAATAGCATATGAGTTCCATGATAGTGATAATGGTGAAGGAATTCCGATTGGATTATTAAAAGCAAAAACAGGTCTTGTTTTTAATACGTCAAACACAAATGCAGATAGAGAAAATAAAATTTTTGGTGACCCTCTGGAAACGATTTGGAAAAACTGCATCTTTGATTTTTGTGGAGTAAAACAATTTGAGAGAAAAATATTTAGGATAATTGTTACAAGCCATTTAGACCAAAGACAGCAATGGTTGAAAGAAACCAGAGAATTAATTGATAAATATTTCCCTGGAAAATAAAACAGGAGGATAATGAATTACTGGGTGATAATAATAAAAAACGTGTGCTAGGTCTTAGGTATAAACAACTAGATGGATTGAAGCAAATTATACTTATAAATAAAGTTTTTATGGAAACGATTATTAAGGAACTTACAAAAATGAAGGTTGCTTATTTAAGGGTTATTGTCCGCTTCAATCCCGATGTACATGGGGTTGTAACTTAACAGAAAAGATGTTTGCAATCTCCAACACTTAATCTATGTGAGCGTAGTAGGAAGTTTAAAAGCATGACAGTCAATAGTTATATAAATGAATGCAAAAGACAAAAGCAGACAAGAATACATAGCAAGAATAAATAGAGTGATTGACTATATCGAAAAGCATTTAAACGAAGTTATTACACTTGATAAAATTGCTCAAATTGCTTGTTTTTCACCGTTTCATTTTCACCGTATTTTCTCAACTTTAACAAATGAAACAGTAAATGCTTTTATTCAAAGGTTACGAATTGAAAAAGCAGCACAACAGCTTAGAAATGATGAGAATGTTTCAATAAGCGAAATAGCTTATAATTGTGGGTTTGGTAGTGTAGCCCATTTTAGCCGAACATTTCGTAAATATTTTGGATTGAATGCCAAAAAATACAGGGAAACTGAAAAAGCAATTTTTGCAAAAGACGGTTTGTATTTTAGCAAGAATGGTCAATTGACCAGCAAGATAAATCAAATGAGTCCAAATATTATAGGGCAAATTTGCAGTGATAGTTTTAGTCAATTTAATCACTCAAATTTTATTATTATGGACACAAAAATCGAAATTAAAGAAATGCCTGAAATTAATGTCGTTTACTGTCGACACACTGGTCAGTTTAACCAAATCGGGAAAGCTTTTGAAAAGCTTATGAAATGGGCGGGTCCAAGAGGTCTATTAAACTTTCCGGAAACAAAAACAATCACTGTTTATCACGACGATCCTTCTATAACAGCGATTGAACAAGTTCGTCAAAGTGCTTGTATTACTGTAGATAACGATGTAAAAGTTGATGGCGAGATTGGCAAAATGAAATTAGAAAGCGGCAAATATGCTGTTGGTCATTTTGAAATTGATGAGAAAGGATTTGAAAAAGCTTGGAATACAATGTGTTTATGGTTTACAGAAAGTGGATATCAACCAAGGGATGGTTATCCATATGAGTTATATTACAATTCACCGGATGAAGACTCTAAACGCAGATTTGTCTTAGATATATGTATTCCAGTGAAAACGTTGTAGTTTTGGTCCGAGGTACAAATTATGCAATAGAGCGATTGAGATTTTATCTATCGCTCTATTATGTTTTATAGAAAAAGGCGAATTAAATATTAGAGAATAAACTATGCCCAAATATATGTAAGCTACCAACAGTTTTTTGCGGGAAGAGTTGTTTTTTCGATGCACTACCGGTTAAAATTACACAACCAACCTATTCATTTTTAACTGGTGCTGAATTAACTTCCTGACCCACAGAGATTATTTCTCTGTGGGCTTTTATAAAGAACAATGGATACACGCACTTAATATATTTTCAGAAAAAGAAAGAGATAGAATTTCGCTCGATTTGTTTCAGACGTATTTTGACACCGAAAAAACAAGCGCAACACCATCAAAAAACAGTAGTGAGCAGAATGAGTTAATACAAAATAAACATAATATTTAACGATGAATCAGATAAAGGAACATTTTGAGACAGAGGCTAAAGAGTTTGATGAAATAATAATAAAGCTAATTCCATATTATAACCAAATGGTTCAGGCTTTGGTTGATACAATTTATTTTGATAAAGATTTGCCTATTCGAGTAATAGATTTAGGATGCGGAACAGGTACAATTGCAAAGACTATTTCAGATAAGTTTCCAAATTCAAAGATTGTATGTTTAGATATTGCATCAAATATGATTGATATTGCAAAACATAAACTTTCATTACACAAAGACACCAATTTTATACTTGGGGACTTTTCTCAAATGGACTTTAACGAAAAATTCGATGTTGTTGTATCTTCTTTGGCTTTGCATCATTTAGAGAATGATAACGATAAAATAAAATTTTACACTAAAATATATGACATATTAGTTGAGTCAGGGCAATTTGTAAATGCGGATGTAGTTTTAGCATCAACAGACTACCATCAAATTTTAAATATCAATCGGTGGATTGAATATATAAATAAAACATTGCCAATGGATGAGATACTAAACAAATGGATTCCATCACATAAATCTGAAGATAACCCAGCTAAATTGATTGACCAGTTAAAGTGGCTTGAAATGATTGGATTTAAATCGGTAGATGTTATTTGGAAATACTATAATTTCAGCGTTTACGGAGGGATCAAATAAAAAACACGAAGCCCTACAAGTGGAATAAAATATTGCCGGATAGTTGGTTATTCAAGGGTTGTAGCCAGCATTGATTATTGTAACGGTGGATGATAACACAATTTGTAACGGCAACTTTTAATACCAACAAAAGTTGGCAACATATTGATACTGATGCCCCAATATTAATTAGGATTATGTTCAAAAATTGTTTGAATAAATTACCTGATAAAGTAATTATTTATATTTTTACGAAACAATAACTAAAATTCGAAAATGTATATCGTTTTAAAATTTGTAATTAAGGCATAGTTAGCCTTAACAAACCACAGGTTAATGATTTTGTTTTTCGGAAATGTTTTTCTGAAGCAGGTTTGTATTGCTTGAAGGTTAATGAAATCAACGTTTCATCTTGTATAAGGAACCGTTGTTTTCAATTTTTGAATTACAAATTTTAATTATGAGTCTAAAAAAATTAAATCAAGTCATAGGTTATCTATTGACAACATTAATGCTGTTGGCTTTATTGAACAGCGCTTATTTTTTCATATCTATTGTTAAACTTCAGATTGGCCAATGGTTGGCATTCAATGCTTGCTCTCTTGCCATAATATCTTATTTGGTATGCTTTGCCTGTTTTAAAATCATAAAAAAAGATTTCTTTCTGGCAATTGCTTTGATTCCGTTGTATTATTATGGCTCTATGGGACTTTTTGTTGTACCCTGGAACGCAGCCAATACGTTTTCACAAATTACCCACATTATAATCACATTAAATGTGATTTGGATATTATTTGTGTTACTCAAAGAATCCCGATATGAATCTTTAGGTATAGGATTACTAATAGGAGTGCTTGTATTTGTACCTGTATTTGCCGTAATTCAATCTTATTCACAGTTACATATGGCAGATTTTATGCAAATGCTTCAAAAAGTACAATAATTTTCAATCGACCAATTCTCTTTTCAATACGAAAAGAGAATTGGTTTTAAATAAACTTTGTTGAATAAAAAAATAAATACAATGTTTGATATAAGGAAAATTCAAGAACAAATCATATACAATGCAGTAAAAATAGAGAGTAATGAAGAAACAGCTCTAAAAATTGTAAATGGGGATGGAGAAAATAATCCGATGTGGGTAAAGAATTCTATGAAAAGGTTGGAGGATAATTTTGACAAAAAAGCAATTAAGAAAATAAGGATGAATTGTCAATGTGGTTATGGTATGGACGAAAAATTAACCTTACTAAAAGAACTAGTTGATTTATCCTCCAGTTTGGAAGAATTTGCCTGCCACGTTAAGGCAAAAGCTGCCGGAATATCTTTTCGTAATGGTGAACTTTATTTGCAGTTTCCTTTTTGTCCGTGTCCAATGCTTGCTGATGTAGATAAATTGGAAACAAATACTTGGTGCCAATGTACAACGGGTTATAGTAAAGTTATTTTTGAAAAAGCGTTTGGTTGTACGGTAGATGTTGAGCTTTTGAAAAGTATAAAAATGGGTGATGACATTTGTTTGATGAAAATTATTCCTCTTGAAACAATTCTATTTGATTAAAAAGCACTGCTCCTAATATTATGTGTAAAATATTGGGGATTAGGTGATTCTTTGAAAATGTTTGCCCATGATCAATGTTTGTAACGGCATACAGTGACGTTGCACGCAAACCCCGATGTTTTATATATGTGCACATTACTAAACATAATAACAAACCACAATAGCAACTTTAAAC